>CAZIXL010000148.1:3150-7162 GCA_964542885.1 uncultured bacterium | reverse complement strand
CGCCCGCCTCGCGCGGGTGGGCGCCGGGCGGCTTCGGCATGCCGCAGCGCCAGGGCTTGGGGGTCAGGCGCGCGCGGAAGCTGCCCTGCTGGCGGCAGAGGCGCGCGAACGCCACGTCGGCGCGCACGCGGCGCATGAGGTCCCGGGCCTCGTCGGAGAGCGGGTCGTACTCGCGCTCGGTGGCGAGCGCGCGGAAACCCGCGGCGGTGCGGTAGACGCGGAACGACTCGCCGTGCTCGGCGAGCGCGGCCTGCAGGCGCTCGAGCACGCGCGCGGCGGAGTCGTCGCGCAGCAGGCCGAGCGCACGGCCGAGGCGGGCGAGCGGGCCGGGCTTCGGCAGGTCCACGTCGAGGAACAGCGCCCGCGCACAGTTGAGCACGAGGCTGCCGTAGCCCGTGCGCGTCACGACGCCCGTGACCTCGCCGCGGTGGGGCGCGATCTCGCGCACGATCTCCTCGCGCACGGGCAGGCGGCCGCGCGGGTAGCCGCCCGCGTCCTCGTCCACGCCCTGCTCGCGGCGCGCGATGCGCGCGAGCGTCTCGGCCAGGCGCTGCTCCGCGTGCGAGTGCGCGGCGCGTTCGTCGTCGGACGACCAGCCCCACACCGCGATCTCGACCCGCCCGCGCCCGCGGATCTCGGCTTCGCCGCGCGCGCGCGCCCAGTGACGCGGTATGTCCATCGCGGCCTCCCTGCGCTACGCCCCGAACTGCCGCAGGTGGTGGTCCGTGTGTCGCCACGCCCAGCGGCCCCAATCCTCGGCGGTCATCGCGCCGAAGACGAAGTGCGCCGAGGGTAGCGCCTCGGGGCCCGCCGCGGCGACGGCGCGCAGGCCGTCGATCGCGCGGCGGCGATCGGCCTCGAACCCGCCCGGCTTCGTGCCCCCGCGCTTCGGGTCGATCTGCGGCAGCGTCCGCGCGCCGTGCGGCCAGGGAAACGGCGAGTCGAGCGCGAACCAGCGCACGAGCGGGCGGCGCGGCCCGGGTGCGCCGCCCGGACGGCCGAGCACACTCGCGCAGGCATCGCCCAGGTGGCAGAGCATCTCGCCCGCCTCGAGCGTGCCCCAGCGACGCCGCGCGTCCGGGCGCAACGACTCGAGCCGCGCGACGAGGCGCGCGAGCGCGGCGGGGTCACTCACCGTGGGCAAGGCGGCCGTCCCGCGATGCACCGGACGAGCGCAGCGCCGCGGCGCGGGCGCGCAGCGCGGCGGCGGTGCCGGGATCGGTCGCGAGCGCGGCCTCCTCGTCGAGGAGTCGCGCGTACGTTTCGACGCGTTCGGCGGAGCCGAGCAACAGCGCCGCGGTCGCGGCGTCGGCGCGGCGCAGCAGCTCCGAGCGCCCGCCCTCCAGCTCCGCATGCGCCTTCGCCAGCTCGGCGCGGGCTTCGTCGAACGCGCCCGCGATCCGCAGGCCCGTCGCGCGCGCGACCATCGCGGCGATCGCGCGCACCTGGCGCGCGAGCCAGTCCTCGCGCTCGGAACTGTTCACGACGGCCCGACCATCAGGAGTTCATGTTCTCGAGGAACTTCTTGTTGGTCTTGGTGTCGCTCATCTTGGTGATGAGGAACTCCATCGCCTCGACCGGGTTCAGCTCGTTCAGGAACTTGCGCAGGATCCAGACGCGCGACAGCACGTCGGGAGCGAGCAGCAGCTCTTCCTTGCGCGTGCCGGAGCGGTTGATGTCGATGGCCGGGAAGATGCGCTTGTCGGCGATCTTGCGGTCCAGGACCAGCTCGGAGTTTCCGGTGCCCTTGAACTCCTCGAAGATCACCTCGTCCATGCGCGAGCCGGTCTCGATGAGCGCGGTGGCGATGATCGTGAGCGAACCGCCGCTCTCGATGTTGCGCGCCGAGCCGAAGAAGCGCTTGGGCCGCTGCAGCGCGTTCGCGTCGACGCCGCCCGAGAGGATCTTGCCCGAGTGCGGCACGACCGTGTTGTGCGCGCGCGCGAGGCGCGTGATCGAGTCCAGCAGGATCACGACGTCGCGGCCCTGCTCGACGAGACGCTTGGCCTTCTCGATCACCATCTCGGCGACCTGCACGTGGCGCTCGGCGGGCTCGTCGAAGGTGGACGAGACGACCTCGCCGTTCACCGAGCGCTGCATGTCGGTCACTTCCTCGGGGCGCTCGTCGATCAGCAGCACGATGAGCACGACCTCGGGGTGGTTCTCGGCGATCGCGTTGGCGATCTTCTGCATGAGGACGGTCTTGCCGGCCTTGGGCGGCGACGTGATGAGCGCGCGCTGGCCCTTCCCGATCGGCGAAAGCAGGTCGATGATGCGCGTCTCGAGGCAGCGGTCCTTGGTCTCGAGGTTCAGCTTCTCGATCGGGTAGAGCGGCGTGAGGTTGTCGAAGAGGATCTTGTTCTTCGACGCCTCGGGGCTCTCGAAGTTCACCGCCTCGACGCGCAGCAGCGCGAAGTAGCGCTCGCCCTCCTTGGGCGGCCGGACCTGGCCCTGCACGGTGTCGCCCGTGTGCAGGTCGAAGCGCTTGATCTGCGACGGCGACACGTAGATGTCGTCGGGGCCCGGCAGGTAGTTGTACGAGGCCGAGCGCAGGAAGCCGTAGCCCTCGGGCAGGATCTCGAGCACGCCCTCGGCGAAGATGAGGCCGTTCCGCTCGGTCTGGCCCTCGAGGATCTTGAAGATCAGCTCCTGCTTGCGCAGGCCGCTCGTGCCCTGGATCTCGAGCTCCTGGCAGATGCGCAGCAGCTCGGACATGGTCTTGCCCTTGAGCGTCTGCAGCTCGAGCGCTTCCGCGTCGGGGCCCGCGCCGTTCGTGGCGGCGGGGGTGGCGCTGGTCTCGGGTGCGACCGGGGTCTCCTGCGGTTCCATGGAATCTCGCCTCTGGGGGGTCGGTGGCGGCCGCGGCACGACGCGCCGAAGGCGGGCGTGCGGCGGGTTGGCCGTGGACGGCGACGCGCGCCGCTGGCCGATGGGTGTGCGGGTGGTTCGGCGGCCCGGGGATGGCTCGGGCGCGTGTGCGGAGACTTTCCTCGGAGGTTCGAAGCGGGTGTCGAATCGGGAAGGACCGCGGAATCCGGTCGGTCGTCTCTCGAAGGCTGGGCTTGTCGGGAAGGCTTTCGTGCGTGGCCCGGACGGGCCTGGCGCGGGGGCCGGTGGCGCGCGGGATTGGCTGCGCGGCTCACCGACGCGGGAAATTTAGTTTTGGCCTCGCCGGAGTGTCAAGACCCGGAGTGCGAGCGCGGGTGCTTTCCCCCGGACGCCGACGTTTTCGGCCGCCGCCACCGCCGACTGGAGCGCGCGGCGCGCGTGGCGTCGTGCATGTCCGGCCGGAACGGGGGCTGCGCTTCGCATCGCCCGCGTCCGCCGGGCGGGGCGCGCCATCCCGGAGGCGACGCGCCAATCCCCGTGTTTTGGCGGGCCTGCCGGCGCGGCGCGGGCGGCGCGGCGCGTGGCACCGCGATTGCTCGGCTACTCCGGTGCGGGACGCGTGGGTCGCGTCCTACCATCCGAGCCTGCCATCTCCAGCGCGGCTCGCGCTCCCGCGAAGTCTTCCAGCGCGACGCCGGCCCACCCCGGGCCGGCGTTTTGCTGTCGTCCGGCCGGGCCCTCCCCGTTCGTCGCCCCGGCGGCCGCGCCGGGTCGCCTGCAACCCTTCGGCCCGCGGCCCCGTCTAAGCTGACCGAAACGCCGTTCTGGTCACTTACCCGGAAACCCCCTTGCCCCGCACGCCCGATCCCGCCATGCGCACGCGCATCCTCGACGCCGCCGACCGGCTGCTCGTCCGGCACGGCTTCCGGCGCATGACGGTCGACGGCATCGCGCGCGAGGCGGGCATCGGGAAGGGCTCGGTCTACCTGCACTTCGAGAGCAAGGAGGACGTGGCGCTCTCGTGCATCGACCGCATGGCCGCCGGCGTCGTGGCGCGCCTCGAGGCGCTGGCGGCCGCGCCGACGCCCGCGCCCGAGCGGCTGGGCGCGATGCTGCGCGAGCGCGTGCTGGTGCGCTTCGACTACGCGCGGCGCCACGCGGCGAGCAGCGACGCGAAGCTGGC
>CAZIXL010000148.1:0-3140 GCA_964542885.1 uncultured bacterium | reverse complement strand
CGGTCATGCGCCAGGCGATGCTCGCGCGCCGCGGCAGCCACTTCGAGGCCGAGGCCGCGCTGCTCGACCGCGTGGTCGCGGCCGGCCGCGCCGACGGCTCGTTCGGCGCCGGCGCCGCCCGCCCGGGCGCCGCGCTCGTCACCGCCACGAACGCCCTCCTGCCCTACAGCCTCAGCGTCCGCGAGCTCGGCCGTCGCGCCGAGATCGCCGGGCGCACGGACGAGGTCGTCGCCCTGCTGCTCGCCGGCCTCGCCGCGCCGTCCCGGAAGCGCCGCCCACCGAAACCCCGTTCCCGGAGGAGTTCATGATTTCGCGCACCGTCCTCGCCTCGCTCACCGCCCTCGCGATCGCGGCCCCCGCCTCGGCCCAGATGTTCGGCGGGCCCAACGAGCCCGACACGCCGATCGACGCGAAGGAGAAGGCGGCGGTCGTCGAGTCGCTGGCCGTCGCCGTGCGCGACCGCTACGTGTTCCCCGAAAAAGGCGCCGAGCTGGCGAAGATCCTCAAGCAGCGCCTGGCGAAGCACGAGTACGACCGCATCACCAGTTCGAAGGAGTTCGCCGACTCGCTGCTTTCGCACATGCAGGCCTACACGCACGACCGTCACATGCGCGTCCACTACCGCTACGAGCCGTTCCCGGCGCGCGACGAGGTCGAGCCCGACTCGGCGACGCACGACGCCGAGTACCGCCGGCAGCTCGAGGAGCAGCGCGTGCGCAACTTCGGCTTCGAGAGGGTGCAGCGCCTGGCGGGCAACGTGGGCTACCTGGACCTGCGCATGTTCGCCGGCTTCACCGAGGCGCAGCCGACGGCGATCGCGGCCATGAACTTCCTCGGCAACTGCGACGCGATCATCGTCGACCTGCGGCGCAACGGTGGCGGCAGCCCGTCCATGATCCAGACGCTGCTCACGTACTTCGTCGCCGAAGGCGACCGGCTCCACATCAACGACTTCTACCGGCGCGGCCAGCAGGAGCTGGAGCAGTTCCACACCGCGGCGTACGTGCCGGGCCCGCGCCTGGCGGGCAAGCCGCTCTACGTGCTGGTGAGCAACCTCACCGGCTCGGCGGCCGAGGAGTTCGCCTACGACGTGCAGACGCACGAGCTGGGGACGCTCTACGGCAAGACGACCGCGGGCGCGGCGAACCCGGGCGGGCTGTTCCGCCTGAGCGACCACCTGGCCGCGTTCATCGCCACGGGGCGCGCGATCAACCCGGTCACGAAGACCAACTGGGAGGGCGTGGGCGTCAAACCCGACGTCGACGTGCCCGCGGGCGAGGCGCTGCGCGAGGCGCACGTCGCGGCGCTCCAGAAGCTCATGGAGAAGGCCGACGAGCCGCGCAAGGAGATCCTGAAGCTGGCGATCGAGCAGGCGAAGGAGACGCCGAGCGATCCGGCGGACGACTTCGTGCGCGGCGCGCGGCGGCGGCCCGCGTCGCGCTGACCGCGCTCGCGTCGGCGTCCGCGGGTGCGGACGCCGGCGCGCTCAGCGGCGCACGAGCGCGACCTTGACCTGCACGAGGGAGGGCTTCGAGTCGCACCAGTCCGGCAGCGACTCGGGCCCCAGCTCGGCGCGCACGGTGTCGCGGCGCCCGGTCACGTTCACGGACTCGAGCGCGAGCGAATCCAGCTCGTCGAGCGCGCGGACCGGCCCCGTGACGTCGACGCGCGCGGGATCGAGCGAGACGCCGCCGTCGAACGCGTAGCCGGCCGCGGGCTGCCCCTCGACGCGCGCCGCGACGGGCACGCTGCGCGTGGCCTTGTGGTCGATGTCGATCTCGATCATGCGCGGCCCGATCAGGTTCTCGACCGTGACGCCGTCGCCCGACATGGGCAGGTCGGCGGGCTGGAGCGCGCGGCTGAAGCGCCCGAGCCCGGCGCCGAGCAGCGAGATCTTGAGCCGCGGCTCGCGCACGCGCATGCCGATCAGCTGCTTGCCCGTGCCGCGCATCTGCGCCTGCACCACCGCCGGCGCGGGGCCGTAGAGCGCGAGCGAGTCCGGCAGGTCGGTGAACTCGACCGGGAACGACAGCAGCATGGTGGCGGGCCGGTCCGTGTACACGTTCAGGTACACGGCCACGGCCAGCAGCAACGCCGTGAGCTTGAGCCCGAGGTTGTCGAACAGCAGCCCGCGCAGGTAGTTCATGACGCGGCCAGCATACGCGGGGCGTGTGCCCGGCGGAAGCGGGGCGCGGGGCTCCGGGACCACGATCCGCCACCGGCGAAGGCCCTGACCGTCGGCAGCGGCGGGCGATGCGGTCGCGGGACTGCCGGTTCCGAACCCGCGTGGCTAGTCGGAGAAGTACTTCGGTTTCACGAACGGCGGCGCCTGGACATCCAGGCCCACGAGCTGGCCCTGCCCGATGACGACCTGCCGGGTCGTCGTCCCGAAGGGCGGGACGAGGAACCTCACCTGCGTCGTATCGTCCGTCATTCCGTGCAACCAGGCCACGCCACTTTCGTCCGTCATCGCACCGAGCCTGCTCCCCAGGCAGATCACGTTCGCGTAGCCGATCGGCTCGTCGTGGTCGTCGTGCAGCCGGAGGAAGAGGGTACGTTCGGTCCCGAGCCACTCTCTCGAACGCCTTCGGCGCGTATCGAGCTGGTTGGTGGGGATCGACGTGAAGACCCAGTCGGTGGCGCCGCTTCGATTCGTCACGGGTGGAGCGACCGCCACAGACGGTTCGAACTGCTCCACCGGAGCCTTCAGGCCCGCGCATCCGGCGCAGATTCCCGCCCCCAGCATCACGACAGCCACGGTCTCGATCACCCGCATCGCTCGCCTCCAACCGCCACAGCCCGGTCGCGCCGCCCGGCCTCGATACTCGTGGATCCGGGAAGCTGGCTCAACGCGAGGAAGCGACCGCCCCGCTCCGTCGCCGGGAAACCGAGCACGGCCCGCGGCCGGTGAACCTGTGACCGGTTCGTTTTGCAGAGACTTGTCTTGACGCGTTCGCGCTTGCGCGTCCTGCCAGCTCGCTGCACTCCTCCTTCGAGGCGCGCAAGCGCTCGCTGGTGCCGCCACGCCGCGTATCAGGGCTGCGATCTCCGGAATCAGGTCGTCCTGTGCGCTCGCGCACGAGACGAGCCCTGCGAGCGTCCGGAACCCGCGTGCTTCAATGTGCGCTCCCCGCGCACGG
>CAZIXL010000147.1:0-7167 GCA_964542885.1 uncultured bacterium | reverse complement strand
ACCACGACGCAGTCCTGCGTCGCGAGCGCCTGGAAGATCTCGTACAGCGGCGAGTGCGTGAACCACGCCTTCATCACCGCCCGGAACGCGGCCTCGTCGGGCGCCAGCTCCTGCAGGATCTCGCTCTCGCTGCGGCCGTGCGCGAGGATGTCGAGGAAGTTGAACACCAGCGACACGAGCGGGACGTTGCCGAACGAGTTGATCTGCCGCCGCGTCGCGTGCGCCTCGTCGACGTCGTAGATCTTCAGGTACTTGGGCGGCGTGGCCGGCGTGGCGCCGAGCCGCTCGAGCTGGAAGTCCAGCAGCTGACGCTCGAAGCGGTTGCGCGCGCGCTCGTCGCCCTGGCCCTCGCTCCACAGGTCCGGGTGCCGGCGCTTCATCTCGGCCGGCAGCAGGCCCGAGAAGATCGAGTTGCGCGAGTAGGGCGTCGCGGTGGGCAGGATCGAGCAGTAGTACTCGCGCGAGACCTCGAACCAGTCCTCGAACAGCGGTTCGAGCGTGAACCACTGGTCGAGCCGCATGCAGTCGATGACGAAGAACATCACGCGCCGGCCCGCGGCGAGGTGCGGCAGGATCGCGCGCCGCACGACGTCGGTCGAGAGCAGCGGCCGGTCCTCGAGCCTGCCCTTCGCCGCCGCCTGCACCCAGCCGGGATAGCGGTCCTCGACGAACCGCGAGAAGTCCACGTTGAGCCCGCGGCGGAAGTCGCCGTGCGCCTGCTGCAGCCCGGCCTCGGGCGCCGCGTCGAGCGCGACGTCCCACTTCGAGACCTCGACCGCCAGCTCGGCCCAGCCGTCCCAGTCCAGGCGCCGCAGGTCGAGCGACTGCCAGCGCTGCATCTCGCCCACGTACTCGCGCGCGCGCTGCGAGTCCTGCAGCTTCTGGGCGTCGAACACGCGCTTGCAGGCCAGGAACACCTGCGAGGGATTGACGGGCTTGATGAGGTAGTCGGTGATGCGCTTGCCGATCGCCTCTTCCATGAGCGCCTCCTCCTCGCTCTTGGTGACGAGGATCACCGGCACCGCGGACTCGCGCGCCTTGAGCTCGGTCAGCGTCTCGAGCCCGCCCAGCCCCGGCATCATCTCGTCGATGAGCAGGACGTCGAACGGCTCCTTCTCGAGCGCGGCGAGCGCGTCGCGGCCGCTCGGCACCGCCGTCACGGCGTAGCCCTTCTGCTCGAGGAACCGGATGTGCGGCTTGAGCAGGTCGATCTCGTCGTCGGCCCAGAGGATGCGTCGGCGGGTTTCGGTGGCCATGGGGTCCCGTGCCGGAGGCAGGAAGGAGGGAGCGTTCGCGGCGCCGCCGCATGTTCCGGCCCCACGGGGCGACGGTCAAGAACGGCGGCGCGGGCGGGCCGGTGGACGGCCGTTCGGCCGGGTAGGCCCGCGCGGGCCCGTTCCAGTAGTGTCCGCGCGGATCCTTCCCACCTTCCCCGACCCGCGAGGTGCCCGTGATCGCCCGTCCCCCGGTCCGTCCGCTCGCCGCCATCGCCCTGGCCCTGCTGCTGCCCGCGTCCGCCCTCGCCGCCGCCGCGCCCGTGCTCCCGGCCGCCGTGGGCGCGGCCGCGGGCGAGATCGCCGGCAGCCGCCTGCACGCCGACGTCGCGTTCCTCGCCGACGACATGCTCGAGGGCCGCGCCACGGGCACGCGCGGCTTCGATCTCGCCGCCGCCTACGTGGCCGCGCGCATGGCGGCACTGGGACTCGAGCCGGCCGGCGACTCCGCCTACTACCAGCGCGTGCCGTTCCGGCGCGCGACGCTCGACCCGGCCGCGTCGACGGTCGCGCTCGTGCGCGGCGAGGCCGAGCAGCCGCTCGCGCTCGGCCGCGACCTGGTGCTGCTGCCCGACTTCCTGCGCGAGGCGTGGACCACCGACGCGCCGCTCGTGTTCGCGGGCTACGGCGTGACGGCGCCCGAGTTCGGCTACGACGACTTCGCGGACCTCGACGTGCAGGGCAAGGTGATCGTCGAGTTCCGCGGCGCGCCGCCACGCTTCCCGCACAACGAGCGCGCGTACTACTCGAACGGGCTCGTGAAGGAGCAGATGGCGGTCGCGCGCGGCGCGGTCGGGCTGGTGACGGTGCTCAAGCCCTCGGACCAGGCGCACCAGCCGTGGGACCGCACCGCGCGCCAGGCGCAGCTTCCCGGCTTCCGCTGGACCGACGAGAACGGCGCGCCCGCCAACGTCCAGGCACTGCTCGCGCTGAACGCCCGGCTCTCGCCCGACGGCGCCGCCCTCGTCTTCACGGGCGCGCCGAAGACGTTCGGGGTCGCGGCCGCCGACGCCGAATCGAGCGTGGCCGGCGGCTTCGCGCTGGACCCGCGCATCCGCGCGAAGGTCGTGACTCGGCACGCGACGCTGTCGAGCCCGAACGTGCTCGGCATGCTCCGCGGCTCCGACCCGAAGCTCGCGAGCGAGGCGATCGTCGTCACCGCGCACCTCGACCACCTCGGCATCGGCGCCCCCGTCGACGGCGACTCGATCTACAACGGGGCGTACGACAACGCCAGCGGCACCGCGATGATGCTCGAGGTGGCGCGCGCGTTCTCGCGGCTCAAGGTGCGCCCGAAGCGCACCCTGCTGTTCGCGGCCGTGACCGGCGAGGAGAAGGGCCTGCAGGGCTCGGACTACCTCGCGCGCCATCCTTCCCCGCCCGGGCTCACGGTGGTGGGCGACGTGAACCTGGACATGGTGCTGCTGCTGCGCCCCGTGACGAGCACGATCGCGTTCGGCGCCGAGCACTCCTCGCTCGGCCCGGTGCTCGAGCGCGCCGCGAAGCTGGCCGGGCTCGACGTGATCCCCGACCCGAGCCCGGAGCAGGTCGTGTTCGTGCGCAGCGACCAGTTCTCGTACGTGAAGCAGGGCGTGCCGGCCGTCTTCCCCGTCTCGGGATCCGACGGCACGGTCGAGGGCCGGGCGCAGGTGCAGCAGTGGATCGAGACCTGCTACCACTCGCCCTGCGACGACATGCACCAGCCGTTCGACTGGGAAAGCGGGGCGAAGTTCACCCGCATGGCGTTCCTGGCCGCGTGGCTGGCGGCCGACGCGACGGCCCCACCGCGCTGGAACGACGGCGACTTCTTCGGCCGGCGGTTCGGGCCGCGCCCCTGAGCCGGGCCGGCCTGCAACCCCGCCCCTGCGGGGCCCGTAACCGGGGGCGTCGCTCCACTCCCACCGGAGGTTCCACCATGCGCTCGCCCATCCTGGCCGCCGGCCTGGCGGCCGCCGTCCTCGCCGCACCCGGGGCCGCGCGGGCCAACACGGACCGCGACTGGTCCCGCAGCTGGCCCGTCGAGAAGTCCGCCGTCGTCCGCGTCGTGACCGACGACGCGAAGGTCCGCATCCACCGCGGCGAACCGGGCCAGGTCTCGGCCCGGGTCACCTATCACTCCCGCACCTGGGGCCTGGCCGGCGGCGAGCGCATCCCGCAGGTCGTGCTCGAGAAGGAGAGCGACGCGATCCGTATCGAGGCGCGCGAGCGCTCGAACTGGGTCGTGTTCGGCGGCGTCGAGACCCGCTTCGAGATGGACGTGACCGTGCCGCCCGACTGCGACCTGTCCGTGCGCTCGGGCGACGGCAGCATCACCTGCGACCCGCTCTCGGGCCGGATCTCGCTCGAGTCCGGCGACGGCCGCATCCACTGCTCCGGGCTGCGCGGCGACCTCGTGCTGTGGAGCGGCGACGGCAACATCGAGGCCGACAGCCTCGACGGCTCGCTCATGGCCCGCACCACCGACGGCCGGTTGCGCGTCGGCGGGCGGTTCGACAGCCTCGACCTGCGCTCGGGCGACGGGCGGCTCGAGGCCGTGGTCGCCCGCGGCTCGCAACTCGCCTCGGCCTGGAGCGTGCAGTCGGGTGACGGCCCGATCGTCTTCCGCATCCCGCGCAACCTGAGCGCGATGCTCGACGCCAGCTCGCACGACGGCAGCCTGCAGATCGACCTGCCGATCACGACCCGCGGCCGGATCCGCGAGAACAACCTCTCCGGCCAGCTGAACGGCGGCGACGTCCCCCTGCGCATCCGCAGCGGCGACGGCTCGATCACGATCGGATTGTCGGAGTAGCCAGAAGCCTCGCCGAGCGGGCCGCGAGCGGCGGGCGGGCGCCGGCCCGGAGGGCACCACGACTAGGTCGGGAAGCGGATCACCATGATCGTGCCCTGGTCGGGCGCGCTGTGGCGGATCTCGAGCCGGCCCGCGTGGTACTCCTGCACCACGCGCCGCGACAGCGCGAGCCCCAGTCCCCAGCCGCGGCGCTTGCTCGAGTAGCCCGGCTCGAACGCGCGCCGCTGCTGCTCGCGGCTCATGCCGCGGCCGTTGTCGCCGACGGTGATCTCGACCTCCTCGGTCTCGGCGCGCCGCTCGACGCCCACCTCGATCAGCCCCGGGCGCTTGTCGAGCGCGTCGACCGCGTTGGTCAGCAGGTTCTCGACCGCCCACTCGATGAGCTGGCGGTTCAGGTTGATCGGCGGCACCTCGCCGTAGCGCTCGCGGATCTCGATGTCGCCCTGCGGCAGCCGGCGGCGCACGTACTGCACCGCCTCGCGCACGACCGGCGTCACGTCCTGCAGCTGCAGCTGCGGCGCCGAGCCGATCTGGCTGAAGCGCTGCGCGACCCGGCTCAGCCGCTCGATGTCGCGATCCATGTCGTCCAGGGTTTCGCCCAGCTCCTCGCGGCGGATCTCGACGTTCCCGCCCGGCGGCGCCGAGTCCACGTGCGCCCGCAGCAGCTCGACCCAGCCGAGCAGGCTCGAGAGCGGCGTCCCCAGCTGGTGCGCGGTCTCCTTCGCCATGCCCACCCAGATCGTGCGTTTCTCGGCGGCGCGGATCCCGGCCAGCCCCGACATGCCGAGCAGCAGCAGCAGGCCCGTGCCCGCGACGGCCAGGTACGGGATCCAGCGCAGCTGGTCGAGCACCGCGGGGTCGCCGTAGTGGAACAGGCCGACGGCCTGCTTCGCGTTCGGCTGCTTCATCGGGATCGCGGGATGCCGGCGGTCCAGTTCGGGCACGCGCGCGCTCACGCGCCGGATCGCCGCCGCGCGGACGGGCGAGATCTCGAGCCCCGCCGCGAGGCTGTCGATCGTCTCGGTGGGCACCTCGTCGGGCTGCACGTCGAGGCCCTGCCACGCGCGCGGCAGCCCGGTCGTGTCGGTCACGACGATCGGGAACGTGATCTGCTTGGTCACGTCCTCGAGGATGCGCTGCAGCTGCGGGTTGCCCGTCGCCGGCAGCGACGCGTCCGCGCACAGCCGCGCGAGCACACCCGAGGTGGTCGAGACCTGCGCCGACAGCCGCGAGATGGCCTGGTTCGTGACCAGGAACATCACGACCACGAGCAGGGCGCCGCCCGCGAAGAGCCCCGCCTTGACCAGCGGCTTGCCGAGCAGCGGCGCGGGGATGTCGGACGGTTGCATGGGATCCTCGCCCCTCCGCGCGCCGGCACCCGGCCGGCGCGATGCAGCGTGGGTCAGGCCTTCGCCGGCACCAGCTCCGAGAGCCCGCCGAGCCACGGCCGCAGCGCGGCCGGGATCGCCACCGAGCCGTCGGCGCGCTGGTGGTTCTCGAGCAGCGTCGCGAACGTGCGCGGCAGCGCCACGCCCGAGGCGTTCAGCGTGTGCGGGTACTCGACCTTCGCGCCGGCCTCGCGCCGGAACCGCAGTCCCATGCGCCGCGCCTGGAAGTCCTCGAAGTTCGAACACGACGAACACTCGAGCCACGCGGCGGTGCCCGGCGACCACACCTCGAAGTCGTAGCACTTGGCCGCCGCGAAGCTCATGTCGCCGCTGCACAGCAGCAGCACGCGGTACGGCAGCTCGAGCGCCTCGAACACGTCGGCCACGTCGCGCGCCAGCTTCTCGTGCTCGTCGTAGCTCGTCTCCGGCGGCACGACCTTCACCAGCTCGACCTTGTCGAACTGGTGCACGCGCACCATGCCGCGCGTGTCGCGGCCCGCCGCACCGGCCTCGCGGCGGTACGACGCGCAGTACGCGGTCGTGTAGAGCGGCAGCGCGCCCGGCTCGAGGATCTCCTCGCGCCAGATGTTCGTGACCGGCACCTCGGCGGTCGGGTTGAGGAACAGGTCGTCCTCCCCGATGTGGTACATGTCGCCCTCGAGCTTCGGCAGCTGGCCGGTGCCGTAGAGCGCCGCGCGGCGCACGACGTGCGGGGGCGACACCTCGGTGTAGCCGTGCTTCGTCGTGTGGAAGTCGAGCATGAAGTTGATGAGCGCGCGCTCGAGCCGGGCGCCCATGCCGGTGAAGAGCAGGAATCCCGAGCCCGAGATCTTGGTGGCGCGGTCGAAGTCCAGCAGCCCCAGGTTCGTCGCCAGCTCCCAGTGCGGCTTCGGCTCGAAGTCGAACTTCGGCACCTCGCCCCACGTGCGCGCGACCTGGTTCTGCGCCGCGTCCCTGCCCGGCGGCACGCTCGCGTGCGGCAGGTTCGGGATCCACGCGGCCAGCGTCGTGCTCTCCTCCTCGAGCTGGCGCAGCTCGGCATCCAGGTCCTTCACGCGCTCGCCCAGCGCCCGCATCTCGGCGATCTGCGCCGTGGCGTCCTGGCCCGTCTTCTTGAGGGTGGCGATCTGCTCGCTCGCGCTGTTGCGCTTCGCCTTGAGCTGCTCGGTCTCGTGCAGCACGGCGAGCCGCCGCTCCTCGATCTGGTAGAAGCGGGTGAGGTCCACGGTCATGCCCTTCAGGGCGATGCCGGCCTCCACCTTTTCGCGGTTCGCGCGCAGGAATTTCAGGTCGTGCATGGGGTCCCAGCCGGTCTCGGGTCGGCCGCGCGGCCGGGGGCCGCGGCGGCGGGAATGTGCGCGATGAGGAAACCCGAAATCCCCCGGGACCGCAAGCGCGGCGCGGTCCCGCGGGGGGCCGGGGGGGCGGCCGGCGGGCGGGCGGGGGCGCGGCGCGTTCCCGCGGGGGCCCGGCGCGGCGCCGGCCGGGCCGGCGAGGTCGCACAGCGGCGCCGCGCCCGCTCGATCCGCGGGTCCGGCACCAGCCAGACCACCGCGACGGTCACGTACAGCCCGAGCGAGACCTTCGGGTTCACGCCGGCCAGGGCGAGCGCCAGCGCGTAGCACGCGAGCGAGAGGTAGCCCTTCACGTCCGAGCCGATCGCGCGCGCGATCGTCGAGCCCTGCCCGTGGAGCGCGATCAGCGCGCGCACGAG
>CAZIXL010000146.1:0-7168 GCA_964542885.1 uncultured bacterium | reverse complement strand
GGCGACTACGACGTCCAGTACCGCATCGTGCGCCCGGACGGCGAGGTGCGCTGGATCCACGACCGATCCTACCCGGTGCGCGACGCCGACGGGGTCGTGCTCCGGCTGGTCGGGGTCGCCGAGGACGTGACACGCCACCGGGAACTGGAAGAGAGCTTCCTGCAGGCGCAGAAGCTGGAATCGATCGGGCGCCTGGCCGGGGGCGTGGCGCACGACTTCAACAACATCCTCATGGTCGTGCAGGGGCACCTCGAGCTCCTGCGCACGGGCGGCGAGGCCGAACGCGCCGAGTCGCTCGAGCAGATGCGGCACGCGGTCACGCGCGCCACCGCGCTCACGCGCCAGCTCCTGGCCTTCAGCCGCCGGCAGGCGCTGCAGCCGCGGCGACTCGATCCCGCCGCGCTGGTCCGCGACATGACGCGCTTCCTGCGGCGCCTGCTCGGCGAGGACATCGCCCTCGAGCTGGACATCGCACCCGACGTTCCCCCGGTGCTCGCGGACGAGGGCATGCTCGAGCAGGTCCTGATGAACCTGGCGGTCAACGCGCGCGACGCGATGCCGCATGGCGGACGGCTCGTGATCCGCCTCGCACACGAGCCGATGGATTCCGGCTGGCGCCGCCGCAACGCCGGCGCCGGCGCCGGGCCGCTGGTGTGCCTCTCCGTGGCCGACAACGGGACCGGCATGGACGCGGACACGCTCGCGCACGCCTTCGAGCCGTTCTTCACCACGAAGGGCGTCGGCAAGGGCACGGGGCTCGGGCTCGCCACGGTCTACGGGATCGTGCAGCAGCACCACGGCTGGGTCGGCGTCGAGAGCGAACCGGGCCGGGGCACCACCGTCCGGGTCTGGCTGTCGCCCTCGAACGTGGAGCCGGGCGACGCACCCGGCGCGCCGCAGCAGCCGGAGCCGCGCAGGGGCCACGAGACGATCCTGCTCGTCGAGGACGAACCGGCCCTGCGGAGCCTGCTCACGCGCGTGCTCGAAGGGCGCGGCTACCGGGTGCTCTCGGCTCCGACGGGACGCGAGGCGCTCGACACCTGGCAGGCGCGGCGCGCGGAAGTCGATCTCGTCCTGACG
Organism: uncultured bacterium; assembly: GCA_964542885.1. Classification (GTDB taxonomy): domain Bacteria; phylum Eisenbacteria; class RBG-16-71-46; order RBG-16-71-46; family RBG-16-71-46; genus CAIXRL01. The sequence goes on along the minus strand of CAZIXL010000146.1, from coordinate 6,088 downwards.
GACGTGGTGATGCCCGATGGCGTGAGCGGGCTGGACCTGCTCGAGCGCGTGCACGCGGACCGGCCGGGCATGCCGACGCTGTGCATGAGCGGCTACCCGGCCGGGACCGGCCCGGACGCGCCGGAGCCGGTCGACGCCGTCCACTACCTGCGCAAGCCGTTCGCGACCGCCGAGCTCCTCGCCGCCATCCAGCGCCTGCTCGATCCGCACCCGGCCGGCTGAGGCCGCTCCACGCGCGCGTCAGGGAGCCGGCGCGCCCGCCCGCATGCGGCCGAAGAACGCGTGCACCGGCTCGAGCACGTCCTTCGTCACCTCGGGATCGCGGTTCGTGAGCACGATCAGCACACGGTCCCCCTCGTGGAGCCACTCGGTCGAGACGCCCGGGGCGCCGCCGGCGGCCGCGAAACCCGGGGCCCCGGGCGCGCCCGGGTCGCCGGCGCCGGGTCGCGCGCCGCCGGCCACCCACGCGGCCCAGCCGGGTGAGCACAACTTTCCCGCGAACAGGGCGCGGTCGAACGCGAGCAGGTCGCCGGCGGTCGAATAGCCGCCGCCCGCGGCGCTGCCGTGCGCCGGGCGTGTCGGCGCGTTGTCCACCTCGCTCCCCCCGCTCGCGCCCTCGCGCGTGTAGCCGCGGGCCAGGCCCGGTGTGCCGTCCCCTTCGAGCGGCGCGCCGGTGTCGTGCATGCCGGCCGGGGCGAAGACGTGCTCCGCCAGGTACTCGTCGTAGTCCTCGCCCGAGGCCTTCGCGATCACCTCGCCGAGCAGCACGTAGCCGCCGTTCGAATAGCGCTGGCCGGTGCCCGGAACGAACCACAGCGGCTGGTCGCGGATCAGCGCGAGGTAGTCGTGGTTCGCCCGGAGCCGCGAGTGGTCCATCGTCCGGTAGCGCTCGTTGAAGATGTCGCCGACGCCCGAGCGGTGGGCGCAGAGCATGTCGAGCGTGATCGAGTCGGCGTGCGGGAAGTCCGGCAGGTACCTGGACAGCCGGTCGTCCAGCGACAGCGCTCCGCGCTCGCAGAGCTGCGCGATCGCCGTGCGCGTGAACATCTTGCCGATCGACGCGAGGTTGAAGCGCGTCGCGAGCGCGACGGGCGTGCGCTGCGCCCGGTCGGCGAGGCCCCAGGCGCCCGCGAGCAGCGTCGAGTCCCCACGAGCGAGCAGCGCGACGCCCGAGAAGGCGCCGGCGGCGGCGCGCTCGTCGAGGTGCGTGCGCATGCGGTGCGCGGCCTCGCCGTCCTCGAGCGGCGGTCCGGCAGGGCGCGCGCGGGGTCCGCCGGGACCGGTCGAGGCTTCGAGCCGCACGCCGAGCAGGCGATGGCCCGGCGCGGCCTCGGCGTCGAACGTCGCGACCACCGCGTCGCCGTTGCCGGCGCGGCAGCGCACGGACATCGACGTGGGCGAGGCGCCGAGCACCTCGAGCGGGACGAGCCCACGCGTGCCCGCCAGCATCGCGCGGCGCCGCTCGAGCCGCGCGTCGATCCCGGCCTCGGCCAGCGCCGCCGGCGCCATGTGCTCCTCGAGGAACGTTCGTGCCCCGGAGTCGTCGCCCGCGAGCTGTGCGAAGTAGGCCTGCACGTGGCGCGAGAGCTCGGTCGCCGGCCAGTGAAGGGTGGCCGTGGACGCCGCGGGGCGGTCGGGAGCGGCCGCTGCGGAGCAGGCCACGAGCAACACCGCGGGGGCGAGCAGGGCGAAGCGAATGCCGGGCATGCGTGCCTCGTCGGGATCGGGATCGGGGTCGGCGGCGGGCCGATCGCCCGTCGCCCGGACGGCGTCGGCCGGGACGATGAAGGAGACGATCAGGCCGCGCGAGCGGCCCGTGTTCAGGCCACCTGCTCGAGCGCGGCGAGCGCGTCCGCGAGGGTTTCGTGCACCTCGAAGACCTGGGCGAGCCGGGTGACCCGGAAGATCCCGCCGAGCCGGCGGTTGAGGCCGCACAGGACAACGCGCCCGGCGCGGTCCCGGTACTGCTGCCAGCAGCCGACGAACGCGCCAACGGCGAGGGAGTTGGCCATCACGACCTCGCTCAGGTCGACGACCAGCCGCCGGTTGCCCTCGGCGAGGAAGCCGCACACGACTTCCTTCAGCTGCTCCGTTTCGCGGCCCCCGACCAGCCACCCCCTCGGCGTCACGACGACGATGCCACCCTCGACACGAACGTTCACGACTCGACCTCCTGCAGATTCCCCCGCACGGCTTCGCTGGAACACGTGCTTGGATACGGACGAGGGGGCGAAAAGTTGGCCCTGAAATTCGCGGGCCGCCGGAAAGGCCGACGAACGCCGCGCGGCGGGGCACGACCGGGGGCGCGGCGGCCGGCTTCGGGGCGCCGCGGCGCGCAGCCCCGGTGCTAGACTGCCGCCGCCTTTCTCGTGTCCCACCGCCGCGACGGACAACGATTGCCGAGGACCGCATGATCGACCCCCGCGAAGCCGCCCCCGAGGCGCCCGAGAAGTACTGGCGCGAGCACCTTTACCAGCCCTCCGAACCGCAGCTCACCGTCCGCGCCGTGCTGGTCGGGATGGCCATCGGCGCGGTGATGTGCCTGTCGAACCTTTACGTCTTCTTCAAGACGGGCTGGTCGATGGGCGTCACGATCACGGCCGCCATCCTGGCATTCGCCGTGTTCCAGGCGCTCGGCGCCCTGCGCATCGCCCGAAAGCCGCTCACCGTGCTCGAGAACAACGCGCTCATCACGGTGTCCTCGGGCGCCGGCTACATGACGGGCGGCGGCAACATGGCGGCGTTCGGGGCGCTGCTCATGGTCACGGCCGTCCAGCCGAACGCGACCGCGATGATCTTCTGGTTCGGGGCGATCGCCGCCCTGGGCGTCTTCACGGCCATCCCGATCAAGCGCCAGCTCGTGAACCAGGAGGGCCTGGCGTTCCCGACGGGCAAGGCCACGGCCGAGACGCTCCGCGCGATCCACGGCGCGACCGACGGCAGCGGGGGCGAGGGCGTGCAGCAGGCCCGCGCGCTGGGCATCGGCGCCGTGGTCGCGGCCGCGCTGGCGTGGTTCCGCGACGCGAAGGCGCCGTGGATGCCGTTCAACGTGCCGGGCCAGCTCCCGCTCGGCTTCCAGATCGCCGGCCGGCCGGCCGCCGACTGGACGATCGCGCTGAAGAGCGAACTCGTGCTGTTCGGTGCCGGCGCGCTGATGAGCTTCCGCACGGGCTGGTCGCTGCTGCTGGGCGGCGTGCTCACCTACGCGTTCCTCGCGCCCGCGCTGGTGGCCAAGGGCGCGGTCGCGGCGGTCAGCTATCGCGCGATCGTCGGGTGGACCGTGTGGCCGGGCGCCGCGATCCTGGTCGCCTCCGGGCTCACGTCGTTCGCGCTCGACTGGAAGAGCGTCGCCCGCTCGTTCGGCGGCATCACGTCGGTCTTCGCGAAGCAGGACGGGGGCGGGAGCGCCGACCCGCAGGACGCGATCGAATGCCCGGGCTGGTGGTTCCCGGCGGGCTTCGTGGTGCTGGGCCCGATCGTCGTCGTGCTCATGACGATGCTGTTCCAGATCCCCTGGTGGGCCGGCCTGATCGCCGTGCCGCTCGCGATCGTGATGGGCTTCGTCGCCGCGCGCGTGACGGGCGAGACGGACGTGACCCCGACCAAGGCGCTCGGGCCGGTCACGCAGCTCCTGTACGGCGTCATCACGCCCGGCAACCTGTCGGGCAACATCATGAGCGCGAACGTCACCGGCGGCATCGGCCTGCACGCGGCCGACCTGCTGACGACGCTCAAGACCGGCTGGCTGCTGGGCGCGAACCCGCGCGTGCAGTTCTACGCGCAACTCTTCGGCGTGCTCGCGGGCGCGGCGGTGGTCGTGCCCGCGTTCAACATCCTGATCCCCGACCCGAGCGTGCTCGGCACCGACGCATGGCCGGCGCCGTCGTGCCTGGTGTGGGCGGGCGTCTCGAAGGCGTTCGCGGGCGGCATCGGCTCGCTCGACGGCCTCGCGCGCGCGGGCATCGCGACCGGTGGGGCCCTCGGCGTGGCCCTGGCCCTGATGGAGCGCTTCGCGCCGAAGGCGGTGCGCGGCTGGGTGCCGTCACCGAGCGGCATCGGCATCGCGATGGTCGTGCCGGGCAGCAACGCCGTCGCCATGTTCCTCGGCGCGTTCGGCGCGCTGCTCGCCGGCAGGATCAACCCGAAGATGGCGCGCAAGTACGTGGTGCCGGTCAGCTCGGGCCTCATCGCGGGCGAGAGCCTGATGGGCGTCGCGATCGCGATGCTCATCGTGAGCGGGGTCCTCGGGAAGTGACGCGGGGCGGGGGCCCGGGTGCGCGCCCGGGCCCCGCGCGTCACAGCAGGCCGCGCCGCCGCAGCAGCCAGACCAGCAGCGCGCCGAGCCCCAGCTGGATCGCGAACATGAGCCAGAAGCCGTGCGGCCAGTGGGACAGCGGGACCTCGGCGAAGTTCATGCCCCACATCCCGCTCACGACCACGAACGGCACGCTGAGCGTCGCCACGACCGTCAGGCCCTTGGTGACCACGTTGAGCCGGTTCGAGACCTGCGTGAGGTACGACTCCATCGTCGAACCGACGAGGTCGCGGTAGGCGTCGAGCGACTCGTTGAGCCGGATGACGTGGTCGTACACGTCCCGGAAGTACAGCTGCACGTCGGGCGGCACCAGCGCGCACGGGCGGTTCGTGAGCGCCCCGAACACCTCGCGCTGGGGTGCGAGGTGCCGCTTGAGCTGCAGCACGAGGCGCTTGACGGCGAAGATCTCGCCGCGGGCGTCGTCGTCGAAGCGCACGAAGACGTGCTGCTCGAGCGAGTCGAGGAACTCGTCGAGCTGGTCGACGATGGGGAAGTAGCCGTCCACGGTCGCGTCGAGCACCGCGTGCATCGTCCGCGCGGGCCCGCGCTCCAGCAGGTCGGGTGACCGCTCCACGCGCTCCCACTGCACGTCCACCCCGGGCGCGTGCGCCCCGTGGATCGTGACCAGGTAGTTCGGGCCGAGCACGCACGCGAGGTTGAACGTCTCGATGTCGTGCGGGTCCTCGGTCTCGGTCGCGTACCGCACGGCCCGCACGACCACGAACACGTACCCGGGAAACTCCTCGAACTTGGCGCGGCCGTTCGGGCTCGCGGCGTCCTCGACGACCAGCGGATGCAGGTGGAAGACCCGATCGAGGAGCGACAGCGGCTCGGGCGCGCCGTTGTCGAGGTCCACCCAGAGGAAGCCACCGGGCTCGGCGAGCCGGGCGGGCAACTCGGCGGCCTCGAGATCGCGGTGGACCCTGCCCGAAGCGGACCGGAACCAGCTGCGCGGGCGCGCGGCCGCGGCCGGCGGCGCCTGGCGGGGGCGGCGAATGCGATAAGGACCGCTCTTGCGGCGGGTCATGTGGGTCTCCGGGCGTGGGTGCGACGCGCGAAAGCTAGCCCTCCGCTGCGAGCGCCGGCAAGGCGGGCCTGTCGCGCGTCCGCCCCCCGGGTCCCGGCGCTGGTCGGCGCGACCTTGCGGCCGGGGCGGGCCGGCCGCGAGGGTGCCGACGGGCATTCCCGACCCGACCGGACCCCGAAGGAGACGCTCGCATGCCGAAGACGTGCCGCATCCTCACCGCCCTCGCCGCGCTCGCGCTGGCGTTCGCCACCCCGGCGCGCGCGATCGACGTGACCCTGCCGCCGAGCGGCGACAACCAGTTCTGCTCCGTGACGCAGGGCATCGGGCTCGTACGCGTGACGGTGCAGTACAACAGCCCGAACGTGCACGCGCCCGACGGCCACGACCGCAAGGGGCACATCTGGGGCGAGCTGGTGCCCTACGGCCTCGCGGACCTGGGCTACAACGGCTGCACGCAGTGCCCGTGGCGCGGCGGCGCGAACGAGAACACGGTCTTCCGCGTCTCGCACGACGTGAGGATCGAGGGCCAGCCGCTGCCGGCGGGCGAGTACGGCCTGCACTTCATCCCGGGCGAGCAGGAGTGGGTCGTCGTGTTCTCGAAGGACGCGAAGGCCTGGGGCAGCTACTGGTACGACCCGGCGAAGGACCAGCTGCGCGTGACCGTGAAGCCGGACGCGTGCGAGTACCACGAGTGGCTCACGTACGAGTTCACCGATCGCGACGTGGACAGGGCGACGGTGGCCCTG
>CAZIXL010000145.1:5539-7172 GCA_964542885.1 uncultured bacterium | reverse complement strand
CGTGACCCGCCACGCTCCCGCGGCCACCCGCAGTCCCGCGCCGCCGTTGCCCGCGAACGTCGAGCCGGTCACGACGGGCCCGACGAACCCGACCGGGGCGTACGGATAGTGCGGCCAGATCGCCGCGATCGAGTCGCGAATGCACAGCCCGTCGAGCTGGTTGTTCGCGAATCGCGTGCCCGAGATCGTGAAGCTCGCCGGGTTCATCTGCCCGCCGCCGGCCGCCGGGACCGACTGCAGGCCGAGCGCGCCGTGCCCGCCGCTGCCCTCGATGATGCAACTCGACAGCCCACCGCCGTTCTGGGGGCCGAACACGACGCCGTCGCCGGTCGAATCCAGGATCGTGTCGCGAGCCATCGAGATGCCGTCGTCCCAGCCGCCCTGCTGGCTCCACCCGTGAACCCAGCGGACGGCGGTGCCGCAGCGTTCGAAGCGGGAGCCGATGACGCTGATCGCGGCCCGCCGGATTCCCGAGGTGCTCGCGGACGTGTCGGTCGTGGCGATGGCGTCGCCCGCAATGTCGAGGAAAACGCACGCGGTGACGGGCAGGTTGACGTTCACGCAGTCGTCGCCGTAGAGGAGCCCTCGGCCGGCGTTCGAGAATCGGCATCGATCGAAGCCACCGTAGTCGTAGTTCGCCCACGGCACGTAGACGAGCGTGTCGGCCGGCCCCTCGAACGTGCAGTCCTGGAGCAGGAAGGAGCCCGCGCCGCTCGCGTGCGTGATCGTCAGCGGCGCGGCGTGGAACCTCAAGGACGTCCACACCTGATAGCAGTCGAGCAGCGTCGTGGGTCCGAAGAAGTCGCAGTCGTTCGCGATCGACGGACACTCCGAGTAGCGGGGGTCGGAGAAGAGTCCCTGCAGGAAGACGCAATGCGCGAATCGCGCGCGCGTCGGCGCCTGGTGGTACAGGACCGGGCGCTCGACGAAGGTGAAGCCTTCGAGCCTGTAGCTGCGCCAGCTCGAGACCGCGTCGTCGTTGGGCGCCGTGATCGACGTCACGCTGGTCACCGGGGCGCCTCCGGTGCCGACGATCCAGGCGGGGTTCCCGCTCACCGGCGGCAGCGCGGGGGTCTCCAGGTACGCTCCCGGCATCACCAGCACCGTGTCGCGAAAGTTCGCGGCCTGCGCATCGAGCGCCGCCTGGATCGTGGTGAAGTCGCCGCCGCCGTTCGGATCGACGACGTAGTGCGTGGCGTGCGCCGGTGCGGCGCACAGGGACAGCGCGATCAGCAGTCCGAGCGCGAAGCGTGCGGGGGACACGCCCTCGGCCGGAGTCCTCGTGGGGAGAGACATGGACCCCTCCATGGCGTGGTTCTTCGCGCCGCGCGGTGACCTTGGGCCGCGTGGCGGTCGCCATGATGGAACGGTCGAAACGAGCTTCACAATGCCGGTGTTCCTTACACTTCTTCGGCGGAACAGGGGGCGAAGCGGGCAGCCGACGGGTCCCCGCCCGGGCCGGGCAGGACCCCGGGACACCCCGATTTCATGCCCCGGTCCCGCGCCGGCAACATGCCGCGCGGCATCCTCAACGCCGGTGAGACGCGATGCGGTGGCCCAGCGAGCGAGGCGCCGGCGGCATCACCCTTCGGGCGGAGCGACGAGAGGCTCTGCCCGTCGCGCTTTCAGGACG
>CAZIXL010000145.1:0-5439 GCA_964542885.1 uncultured bacterium | reverse complement strand
GCATCACCCTTCGGGCGGAGCGACGAGAGGCTCTGCCCGTCGCGCTTTCAGGACGAGCGCAGGGCTCGCCACCCGGAGCGCCGCCGTCGCGCGAACAGGCCTGCCTAGCTGTTCCGCCAGGTGCTCACCATCGCCACCGCGCGGCGCGGCACCGGGTCGGGCGGTTTCGCGTGGCCCAGGCGGACGAGCAGCAGTGGCTCCTCGCCCGGCGCGCCGAAGCGCTTCAGCAGCTCGAGGCGGTGCCGTTCGGATTCGATCGGCGCGGTGAGCGGCTGCTGCGCCAGCCCCGAGGCCGCCGCGTGCAGCGCCACGCGTTCGTACGCCTGGCCGGCCGCGATCGGCGTGGCGTCGCTGCGTTGGACCGACGTGAGCAGCGCCAGCGCGCCGCTCGAGTGCACGGCGTCCTCGACGTCGTGCGCCCAGCTGCCCGTCGCCCAGCCGTTCAGCCGGCTGCGCGGGCTCATCGACCTCGCCGCGAGCCAGCCGAGCGGACCGCCGAGGCCGATGCGCTCGGGCGTCACGCCGTCGCCCGTCTTCCTCGCGGCGTCGTCCGAGAGGCGCAGCCAGCCCACGCGCTCGGCCTGCGCACGGTCGTCCGCGGCCAGCGCCTCGGTCGCCTCGCGAGCGAGGCGGGCCACTTTGCGGATCTCGCCGCGGTCGTCGATCCAGTGCAGGCGCATGTCCTCGGGCACCTGCGCCAGCAGCTCGGCGCGGTGCTGCATCGTGATCGTGCGCCCGCCGAAGTGGCCCGGGTTGCTGCGCCGCTTCGGCAGCGCCGAGAACAGCAGCCGGTCGCGCGACTGCTCGCCCGGCAGCCAGGTGATGCGCGCCACGACGAGCGGCGCGCCCCGGCGCACGGTCATGCCGAAGGGCAGGTACTGGACGGTCGGCTGCAGGCCCCACGCGCGGGCGGCGACGAGCAAGTTCTCGAGCGCGGCGCCCAGCGACAGCATGGCGAAGCGCTGGTCGGGGTCGCAGGCGGGCAGCGTGCGCGACGGGTCGAGCGTCAGGCGCAGCTCGCCCGGGTCCACCTCGAAGCGCCAGGGCTGCGCGTTCCAGTAGCTCGGGGCCAGGATCGCGGCGCCGATGAGCGCGCGTGCGGCGTCGATCGCGTTGGCCGGCAGCGTCTCGGGCAGCGTCCAGACCGAGGGCGCCCTGCGCCCTCCGGCCTGCTTCGCGGCCCAGGCGAACTGCGGTGCGATCGTGGCACAGGCGGCCGCACCGCCGAGGAGGATGAGGAAGCGGCGGCGGCCGAGATCGAGGGTGGTGAACTCCGGCCGTGAGTCGGGCGGCCGGAGATCGCCCCGTGAGTGGCCTTCCATGGCGGCGAAAGGTGGCAGGGCCCCGGGGGAGCGTCAACGTCGCGGTTACAAGGGCCTGTGTTCACGTCAGTTGAGGGGGCGGACGAACGCGGGCCCGGGCCTTCCGGGAAGGGCGCGGCGGCGCGTTCCGATCGGCGCCGCGATTCACCTGGCCACACCGCCGATCATGCTCGCGCCGTCCGGATGCGCGGCGAACACGCCTGCGGCGCCGCCTCGCGGCGCTGGCGGACCGTGAATCGTCCGGGCTAGCTTGCGCGCATGGCTCCCACGCGATTCGTGACCGCCGCCTCGCTCGACTTCGTCGCGCGCCGCCTGCGCTTCCTCGGCTACGACGTGGTCACGCACCCGGGCGCGCGGCTCGAGGAGCTGTTCGAGGCCGCCGCGCGCGAGGAGCGCACCGTGCTCACGACGAGCGCACGCCACCCGCGCCGCTGGGGCCACGTGCCCGTCGTGCGGGTCCCGCTCGGCGACGCGGCGGCGGCCGTTCGTGGAATCGCCGCCGCGCACGAGCCGACCGGCGCGCCGTTCAGCCGCTGCCCGCAGTGCAACCTCGCGCTGCACCGCCGCACGAGCTTCGAGGCGATCGGCGAGGTCCCCGGGCGCGTCACGCGCGCGGGCGGGCCGCTGACCTGGTGCCCCTCGTGCGGCAAGTGGTACTGGGTCGGCACGCACGTGGCGCGCATTCGGGAATGGCTCGAATCCGCCACAGGATCATCGGTAGAAATACCGAGTAGCCGAACGGAACCCTGACGTTTGGGCCCGAAATACGCCATGAAAACGCGTTTCGGGGCATTCCGGCGTTGCGTCGGGCCGCGCCGTTCCGAGAGAATGCCGCCGCGAGCAGGCCCATCGTGCCGGGTCCGAACCCGGAGTGATCGTGGGGAGAGGTTCGGTTCGGCCGACGACCGGCTCGCGAAGTGCGGAGCGCCAGATCCGGTACGGGCGACCTTCCCGTCCGGTCTGGCGCTTCCGTTTTCCCCGCGGACCCGCCGGTACGCCGGGGGTGTAGAAGCGCCTGCTTCCCGGGTTGCCGCTCGTCCCCGGGAGCCGCATTCGGCATCCCTCCCCCCATTCGCCCCCGGGGAACGAAGCACGCTAGACTTTCCCGCGCTCTTCGCCTGCCGACACCCACCCCGGCGGCCCGCATGGATTTTTCCGTCGTCGTCGTCACCTACAACTCTCGCCCGCACATCGCCGAATGCCTCCGCTCGCTCGACCTCGCGCGCGCCGGTCTGGCGATGGAGGTGTTCGTCGTGGACAACGCCTCGGCCGACGGGACGCTCGACGAGGTCCGGGCCTCGGCCCCCTGGGCCCGCATCGTGGAGATGGGCGACAACTGCGGCTACGCCCGGGCGATCAACCGCGGCATCCGCGAGTCCGCCGGCGAGTTCGTGGTGGCGCTGAACCCCGACCTCACCGTGGAAGCCGGCGCGTTCGCCGTGCTCCACCGCTGGATGCGCGAACACCCGAAGTGCGGGATCGCCGGCCCGCGCCTGCTCGATTCCGACGGCCGGGCGGAGTTCAGCGGGCGCGCCTTCCCGACGCCGACCGCATTCCTCTTCAACCGTTACTCGCTCGCCACGCGCCTCTGGCCCGGCAACCCGTGGACGCGCCGCTACCTGCTCAGCGACTGGGACCGCAGCACCGACCGTACGGTGGACTGGCTCTCGGGCGCGTGCATGTTCGTGCGGCGCGCCGCGATCGAGGCGGTCGGCGGCATGGACGAGGCCTACTTCATGTTCAACGAGGACGTGGACTGGTGCCACGCCATGAAGCGGGGCGGCTGGACCGTGGACTTCGTCGCCGGCGCGAGCGTGATGCACCGGGTCGGCGCCAGCCGTGGCACGCCCTCGAAGCGCGTCGTCCTCGAACGCCACCGCGGCATGATCCACTACTTCCGCAAGTACCATCCCACGAACCCGCTGCTCGGGGCCGTCGTCGCCGCGTTCATCATGCTGCGCGCGCACGTCATGCTGGCCGCGGGCGCGCTGCGCCGCTGATGCCCTACTCCCTCTCGCTCGCCCTCGCCGCCGCCGCCGTGGCGCTGCTGCTCACGCCCCTGGCGCGGGCGCTGGCGCTGCGCGTCGGCGCGATCGACCAGCCCGACGCCCGGCGCATCCACGTCGTGCCCACGCCGCGCTTCGGCGGGCTGGCGATCGCCGCGGGCGTGCTGCTCGTGGCGTGGGTGGCGCGCGCGCTGCCGGGCCCGGCGGCGACGCTCGACCTGCACCCGTTGCTCGGGCTCACGTGCGCGGCGGTGCCGATCCTGGCGCTGGGCATGGCGGACGACCTGTGGAACGTCTCGCCGTGGGTCAAGCTCGCGGTGCAGGCGTGCGCGGCGATCACGCTCACGCTGTTCGGCTTCGGCGTGCCCGTGCTGACCAACCCGTTCGGGCCGCCGATCGAACTGGGCGTCTTCAACGCCCCGCTCACGATCGTGTGGGTCCTGGTCGTGACCAACGCGATCAACCTCATCGACGGGCTCGACGGGCTCGCCGCCGGCGTCGTCGCCATCGCGAGCGCCGCGCTCTGGGTCACGGCGTGGCTGCATGCGGACTTCTACGTGCTGTTCTTCTCGTCGCTGCTGATCGGCGCGTGCGCGGGCTTCCTGCGCTGGAACTTCCCGCCCGCGAGCGTGTTCATGGGCGACACGGGCAGCCAGTTCCTGGGCCTCACGCTGGCCGCGCTCGCGCTGCTCGAGAACCGCAAGGGCACCGCGGCGCTCACGCTGCTGCTGCCCCTCGTGGCGCTCGGCGTGCCGATCGCCGACAGCGTGCTCGCGTTCCTGCGCCGCGCGATCCGCCGCCAGCCGGTCTTCCGCGGCGACACCTCGCACGTGCACCACCAGCTGCTCGCGATCGGGCTCTCGCCGCGCGCGGCGATGTTCGCCATGTGGGCGCTGTGCGCGTTCTTCGGCCTGATCGCGCTGCTGCTCACCTGGCTGCCGCGCTACTGGTCGGCGTTGCTCGTCACCGTGCTCGCTGCCGTGCTCTACGTGACGCTCGAGCTGCTCCGCACGCTGCGCCGCTCGCGCGAGGCCGCGCCGCCCGCTTCGGGTCGCGACCGCCGCCGGCGCTGACGGGCGCGCGGAGCGCGCCGGCCCCGGCGGCTGCGCATACCGCCGGAGCCCCGCGCCTCGCATCAGTCGTCGCCGGGCACCATCTCGAACGGGACCTCGGCGACGCCCGGCCGGGCGCCGTTCGCGCCGCGCAACTGCTCGCGCGCGGTGCGCTCGAGCGTGGCCGCCTCGGCCGGCTCCAGCGTGGGCGCCTGCACGAGCACGATCCGCGGTCGCCCCTCGAGCGTCACGCGCACGGCGAGCACGTCGCGCTCGCCCAGCCGCTCGCGCGCGAGCAGCATGCCGGGCCGGCCGCCGTTCACGGCGCGGATCGTGACGCGCGCTCCGCGGCCTTCGGCGTCGCGGCGGAACGCGAAGCCGTCGCCCAGCCGCGAGCGGAACACGGCCGTCGCGCCGTCGCCCGAGCCGACGCCACTGAAGACGATTCCGGGCTCGGGGCCCGGGCGGCCGAGCGCCTCGAGCGCCAGCCGCGGCGCCTCGCGACCGACCGAGATCGCGCCGACGTCGCGCAGCACGCGCGCGCGCAGGCCGGGTCCGAGGCCGTCGGGCGACTCGAGCACGCTCAGCTGGATCATGCCGTAGGGCAGGTACCAGGGCGCCGGGCCGCGCGGCCCGCAGCGGCCGCCCATCAGGCAGGCGTCGCCGGTGCCGATGCACACGATCGCGCCGCGATCCGACGCCATGCACCACATGTCCGCGCCGCACGCCTGGCAGCCGCTCTGGGCCCGTGCCAGCGCCACCGTCGCCAGCAGCGCCGCCGCCGCGGCGAGGATCCCCACCACCCGTCTTCCCCATCCCGAACGCATGGACGTTCCTCCTCCCGGGGGCGCCTGCCGGCGGCGGTCGCCGCCGTCGTGCGCGCATGGCGCGCGAGCCGCGAGCCGGGCGTGCGCCTCGGAGCGGCGGGAACGCGCTTCCGCACGCGACGTGCCAGCGTCGCCGCGGCGCCGACGCGCGGCGCGCGCGGCCGCAGGACTGCCCGCGCGTCGCCCGCGCGACGGCGACGGCGCACGCGCGTCAGGTCGCGCGCGGCGCAGG
>CAZIXL010000144.1:0-7198 GCA_964542885.1 uncultured bacterium | reverse complement strand
AAGGACGGCCGCTTCGTCGTGCAGGACCTCGAGGGGCTGAACCCCGAGAACCTCTCGGCCTGAACCCCGGCGAACCGACACGGCCCGCCCGCGCCCGCGCGGGCGGGCCCGCGCGTGCCCGCAGGGTCAGCGCGGCACGATGAGCATCCGGGCGGTCGCCCGCACGCCGGGCCCGAGCAGCCGCGCGAAGTAGAGCCCGCGCGGCAGCGTGCGCCCGCCCGCGTCGCGTCCGTCCCACGTGAGCACGGTGAGCCCCTTCGGGAACTCGCGGTCGGCCAGCGTGCGCAGGCGCCGCCCGGACAGGTCGAACACGTCCACGCGCGCGGGTCCCGCCGCGGGCATCTCGACCGCCAGCGCGGGTCCGCCGCCGAGCGGCGTCGAGTCCAGGCTGCGCAGCGACACCGGGCGCGAGAACCAGTCGATCGGCTGCGGCTCGGGATCCGGCGGCGGCGGGACCGAATCGGGCAGCGGCGGCGAGGGCGCTGTCGGCGGCCGCGGGCCCCCGACGGTCACGATGTCGCTCATCGCGGTCTGGTCCGCCGTGCGCACGCGGAAGCGGCTGACCGTGACCGTGTCGCTGTCGGGCACGGCGGGCCAGCGGCGGGCGACCCACGCGACGTAGCTCGTGTCGGTCCACACCGTGGGCGACGAGTTGAAGCCCACGCTGTCGGGCGGCACGACGGTCTCGACGCCGGTCGAGTCCACCGCGAGCAACTCGAGGTCGAGTTGCCCGGCGAGCGGGTTCGCGAGCGTCATCTTGAGCGCGGCCTGCTCGTTCGACCAGACCGTCGGGCGTTCCCAGCGCGCGTCGAGCACGTGCAGCAGTGGCGGCTGGACGAGCGAAAACGTGGTCGGCGTCGTCCAGCGCATCTCGCGGATCTCGATGCGGTCGCCGTTCACGCACGTGAACAGTTCACGCGTGCCCTCGCGGAAGTACTCCGACGCGAACCACGTGCTCGTGTCGAACCCGAGCATGTTCCGCAGTCGTCCGTGATAGGTCCACTCCGCCGGGTCGCCGACCGGGTTCGGGGAGGAATAGTAGGACAGCGGCTGGCCCGCCGAGGTGGTGATGAACAGGAACCAGCGCCCGTCGTGCTCGAACACGTGCGGGGACTCGGTGAGCTGGTTGTACGTGTAGTCGCGCCACGTGATGAGCAGCGGCTTGACGTCCTCCCACACGGTCAGGTCGGCGTCCGCGGTCGCCACGCCCACGACCGTCGCGGCGGTGTCGGCGGCGTAGGTGGCCGTGTAGTACATGAGCCAGTAGCCCGGGTGCGCCGGGTCGCGCATGACGAACGGGTCGCGGAAGGCCAGCGCGGGATCGAGCGGCTGCCAGGGGCTCCACGACGTGTAGGTGGACTGGTAGAACGGCCCTCCCACCCACGTCCAGTTCCACAGGTCCGAGGAGACAGCGATACCCAGTTGCTGGGTCTGGTTGTATTCGCCGGGCACGGTGCTGACACCGGTGTAGAACATCCAGTACAGGCCGTCGGACTCGACGATCGAGGGCGCCCAGACGTGGGTGTTGTCCCAGTGGTCCGGCTGCGAGGCGAGGATCGGTGGCTGCTGGAACCAGTGGAACAGGTCGTTCGAGGTCGCGTGGCCGAAGTCGTTCTCGGTCGAGTCGAAGGGGACGGCGGTGTTGTGGCGGATGTAGAAAAGGTGGTAAATGCCGTCCTTCTTCACCAGCGTGAAGTCCTTGGGCCGGATCGTGCCGCCGGGGATCATGTAGGCGGCGTCCGCGGGCGGCCCGGCGAGCAGGGCCAGCAACGCCAGCACCCCGGCCATGAGGCCGACGCTGGACCGCCGATGTCGTGCTCGCGGGAAGGGCTGTCGCAGGGGGCGTCCCTCTCGACGGTTGTCCTGGCAGGGTGGCCTGGGCCCCCGGGCCCGGGTCAAAGGCGGCGTGGCGATTATCCCGGCCGCCCGTCGCGAGCGTCAACCGTTCACGGAGGTCGTGGTTTGATCCACCTGCAGGGCCTGCGCTTCTCGATCGGCCAGCGGGTCCTGTTCGACCGGCTGGATTGGGTCGTCGGACCCGGGGACCGCTGCGCGCTCGTCGGCCCCAACGGTACCGGCAAGACCACCCTCCTGCGGGTCATCCTGGGCGAGTACACCCCCGAGGCGGGCACCCGCGTGCTGTCCCGGGGCACCCGGATCGGCTACCTGCCGCAGGAGGCCGCCGAGGACTTCACGGGGACGGTCCTGGACCGCGCGCTGGAGGCCCACCGGGCCCTGCTGGGGCTCCGCGAGGAGCTGGACGCGATCCACGCCCGGCTGGCCGGGATCGCCCCGGAGGACCCCGAGCTGGAGGAGCTGCTGGACCGGGCCGGCGACCTGCAGCACCAGCTCGAAATGCACGCCGAGCACCGGCTCGAACCCGAGGCCCGCCGGGTGCTCGGGGGCCTGGGTTTTTCGACCACCGACCAGGACCGGCCGCTGGCCGAGTTCTCGGGCGGCTGGCGCATGCGCGCCGCGCTCGCGGCGCTGCTGCTGGCCGACCCGACCGTGCTCATCATGGACGAGCCCACCAACCACCTGGACCTGCCGGCCATGGAGTGGCTCGAGGACTACCTCGACGAGTTCCACGGCGGGCTCATCGTGGTCTCGCACGACCGCGTGTTCCTGGACCGCGTGGCGACCGAGGTGCAGGAGCTGGAGCACGGGCACCTCACGAGCTACGCGATGGGCTTCACGCGCTACCTCGAGGAGAAGGAGGTCCGGCGCGAGCAGGCCGAGGCGGCGAACGCGCAGCTCGAGGCCAAGATCGAGCAGCTCTCGCGCTTCGTGGAGCGCTTCGGCGCCAAGAACACCAAGGCCGCGCAGGCGCAGAGCAAGCGCAAGCAGATCGACCGCCTCAAGGCCGAGCGCGTCGTGATCCCGCGGCGCGCCGGGCGCATCCGCTTCGCGTTCCCGCCCCCCCCGCACTCGGGCCGGCTGCTGGTCACCCTGCGCGACGCGACGTTCGGCTACGACGCGCGCGACGTGATCGCGCACGCGAACGTCGAGCTCGCGAAGGGCGAGAAGCTCGCGATCGTGGGCCCGAACGGCGCCGGCAAGACGACGCTGCTGCGGCTGCTCGCGGGCCAGCTCGAGCCGCGCGGCGGCCGGCGCGAGGACACGCCGCTCACGCGCATGAGCTACTTCGCGCAGCATGCGGCCGAGACGCTCGACGGCCGGCAGACCGTGCTCGAGGCCGTCGAGGAGGTGGCCACCGACGAGTGGCGCCCGCGGCTGCGGAACCTGCTCGGCAACTTCCTGTTCCACGGCGACGACGTGTTCAAGCACTGCCGCATCCTCTCGGGCGGCGAGCGCCAGCGCGTCGCGCTCGCGCGCATGCTGCTGCTGCCCACCAACCTGCTGCTGCTCGACGAGCCCACGCACCACCTGGACCTGGCCGGCAAGGAAGTGCTGGAGGGCGCGCTGCAGCAGTACCCGGGCGCGATCGTCGTCGTGACCCACGACCGCTCGCTCATGGCGAGCGTCGCCACGCGCGTGCTCGAGGTCCACGACGGCCGCGTCGTGCTCTACCCCGGCGGCTACGACGACTACGAGTCGACGCGCCTCGCGCGCGCCGCGGGCGCCCCGCCCGCGCCGGAGCCCGGGCCGGCCGCGCCGGCCGCGAAGACTGCGGCGAAGGCGCCCGCGGCCAGGTCCTCCGGAAAGCCCGCTCCCCCGCCCCCGGCGGCGCCGCGCGACGCGGCGAAGGCGGTCTCGCGCGAGGAACGCGCGGCGCGCCAGAAACGCGAGAAAGAGATCGCCCGGCTCGAGAAGGAGATCGGGAGCCGCGAGCAGCGCCTGCAGGCGCTCGAGACGCAGCTCGCCGATCCCGATCTCTACCACGACGCCGGGCGCTCGAAGTCGATCGTGACCGAGTACGAGCGGCTGCGCGCCGAGGTCGAGTCGATGTGGCAGCGGCTCGGCGAGCTGTAGCGGACGGCTCGCCGGATTGACCGCGCGCACGCCGGGCCGTACGGTCCCCGCCCTATGTCCGACGTCATCCTGCGTACCTACGTCTTCCTGGACTCGCTGCAGCCGCAGCTCGCCGCCTTCATCGGCACGACCGCGCGCGGCTTCCTGCCCGTGCCCTACGACGCCTCGATGTTCATCGAGACCGCGCCGGGCCTCATCATCAACCGCATCACCGACGTGGCCCTCAAGGCCACCCAGGCCACGCCCGCCATCATGGTGGTCGAGCGCGCGTTCGGCCTGCTCGAGATCCACCACCACGACAAGGGCCAGGTCATGGACGCCGGCGCCGCGGTGCTCGACCACCTCGGCGTGGACGAGCACGACCGCGTCAAGCCCCGCGTGGTCTCGGACCAGGTGATCCGCGCCGTCGAGCCGTACCACGCGCAGGTCATCAACAAGATGCGTTACGGCGACATGCTCATCGCCGGCGAGTCGCTGTTCATCCTCGAGTGCGAGCCCGCCGGCTACATCGCCTTCGCCGCGAACGAGGCCCTCAAGGCGGCGCACGTGAAGCTCGTGGACGCCTCGCTCTTCGGCGCGTTCGGCCGCCTGTACCTGTCGGGCCCCGAGGCCGAGATCGACGCCGCGCGCGCCGCGGCGATCAAGGCGCTCGACAACGTGAAGGGCAAGGCCGGGGGCGGCGGCTCCGCGCACTGAAGCGGTCGACGGACGCACGACGGCCTCCGCGGGTCCCGCCCGCGGAGGCCGTTTCGCGTTCCCTTCGCCGATCCGTCGCCGGCAGCCGTCAGGCGGCCCGGCGCATCGCCACTTCGCCCGTCGCGGCCGGCAGCCACACGGGCGTGCGGCTCGTCGCCCAGCCCGCCTCGAGGCCGCGCATGAGGATGTACGGCTCGAGCGCGGGGCCCACGAACCGGTAACGCGCCGCGCTCGCCAGGCCCTGCTTGTCCACGACCGCGCCGCGGCCGGCTTCGGTGAGCGCCGCGACCTGGTTCGTGAGGCCGCGCACCTCGCGACGCACGATCGTCTGCAGGGTGTCGCGCACGTCGGCCACGCTGAACGTGCCGAACGCGTCGCGCGGCGCCAGCGCGCACGCGAGCAGGATCTCGGGATAGATGCCGCGCCGCGCGCGGACGGTGGCCTGGTCGTACGCGTGCACGACCGCCTCGGGGGCGCCCGCCACGACCTCGTCCACGGCCGTCGCCAGGTGCTCGTTGGTCACGTGCGGCGTGCCTTCGCGCGTCGCCGCCGAGGCGGCGGCCAGGCCCAGCGCCTGCACGACCTGCGGCAGCCCGTTCGCGAGCGTGGCGATGCGCGCGCCCACGGCCTCCTCGAACTCGACCTCGGCCAGCTTCGCCGCGCGCGCCAGCACCTCGCGCGACTCCTCGGGCGAGAGCCGCGGCACGTGCACCGGGCTCGCGTGATGGCCCGTACCCGGCAGCAACGCCTCGGCCGACTGCGCGGTGCCGGCGAGGATCACGGTGAACTGCGGCGCCATGGTCACGAACGCCGCCATGATCGTGGCCATCGCGTTGCGCGTGGACGGTTCGGTCACGAGCTGGAAGTCGTCGACGACCACGACGGCGCGCGCGCGCGCGGTGGCGCGCTCGGCCAGCGTGATCGTGTCCTCCGGAGTCCACGCGGAGGCGTCGGGCGTGTCGCTGCCGGCGCCCGCGCCCAGCGCCGACGGGGCGAGACCGCGCGCGGCCCGTGCGGTGGCGAGCCGCATGCGCTCGGCCACGCGGCTCCACAGGGCACCGAACGTGTCGCCCGAACGCGCGCGCACGGCGGTCACGGAGACGGGTCCGTCCAGGAACTCGGGCAGCACGCCCAGCAGCGAGGACTTGCCGGCCCCGCTCTCGCCGAACACGATCGCGTGGCGGCCGGCGTGCAGGACGATGCCCTCGAGGGCGTTCAGGACCCTGGCCCGGCCGGCGAACAGGTCGCGGCGCGCGACGGGCGCGGACGGAGTGAAGATCTCTTCGACGCGCGGGCGCCGCTCGGTGGACGCGCTCACGCGGAGCCTGTGGGTGGCGTTCTCGCTCATCGACCCCTCGCAAAGGACGGACGTGCCATTCTGGCGTCCCTACCGGCGAGGGGGCCGGGACAGGACTTCCGCGCCGGAGTGACGGCGCGCAGGGGTCTTATCGGCGGGGGGCCGCGCGGGACTGAAGCGCTTTCTTGCGGAAAGTTCGTGGCGGGCCTTCCAGCCCGCCGGCGGCGCTAGAAGAGCTCGCCCTGGCGCCAGCGGTCGCGCGGTTCGACGTGCGGCAGGCCCAGGCGGCGCTTCATCTCGTTCGCGCTCGCGGGCGAGTGCCCGGCCCAGTGGTTGTTGAAGTAGCCGTACACCTCGCGCACCTCGCCGAAGACCTGCAGCAGGTCCGCCTCCCACGCGCGGAAGGAGTCCTCGCGATCGATCTGCACGCGGTCGTACTTCGCGATCTCGCGGCGGTCGCCGAGCCAGCGCAGATAGAGGAAGTCGGCGGTCACCGCCCCGGCGCGCGGCAGCTCGCGCCACTCGGTCCAGGCGAGCGCGGCGCCGTGGCGGCGCAGCAGGTCGTAGACGGCCTCGTCCTGCCACGAGGCGTGGCGGAACTCGACCGCGACCTGCAGGCCGTCCGAGAGCGCGCCGAGGAACGCGTCGAGGTCGCGCAGCGTCGCCGCGTCGCGCACGAACTCGGCCGGCATCTGGACGAGCAGCGGCCCGAGCTTCTCCCCCAGCGGGTCCATGGCGCGCGCGAACGCGTCGAACTCCGGCGCGGCGCCCTTCAGCAGCGCGTCGTGCGTGACCGCGCGCGGGACCTTGGCCGCGAACTTGAAGCCGTCGGGTACCGACCGCTCCCACGAACGCGCGATGGTGGCCTTCGGTGCGTGGTAGAACGTCGTGTCCAGCTCGACGGTGTCGAAGATCCCGGCGTAGAACGGCAACCGGTCCTCCTGCTTCGCGCCCGGCGGGTAGAAGACGCCCTTCCAGTCGTCGTAGGACCAGCCCTGCGTGCCGAGGCGGATCGTGGCGCTCATCGGGCACCGCCCGTCGCGGCGACGGCGGGCGCGTCGACGCGCTCGAGCGTGACCGCGCGGCGGCCGAGCAGGTGCGGCGCGAAGAACGCGCGCACGCGGCCCTCGTACTCGCGCCGGTGGTCGAGCCACACGTGGTTGTGCCGGCTGTCGTCGACGGTCCAGCCCTCGGCGCCGGACCCCGCGGCGTTCTCGAGCGCGCGCACCTGGTCCTTCGCGAAGCGGTCGCCGAGCGCGGTCTGGATGAGCC
>CAZIXL010000143.1:0-7228 GCA_964542885.1 uncultured bacterium | reverse complement strand
CGAAGCCGGTGTTCCAGACCCGCAAGGGCCTGGACCGCGACATCGTCGAGCAGATCTCGAAGCTGAAGAACGAGCCGCAGTGGATGACGGAGTACCGGCTCAAGGCGCTCGAGATCTTCGAGAAGAAGCCCATGCCGGGCTGGGGCGCCGACCTGTCGACGATCAACTTCCAGGACATCTACTACTACGTGAAGCCCACGTCGGCAGAGGCCAAGTCGTGGGAGGACGTGCCGGCCGACATGAAGCGCACGTTCGACAAGCTGGGCATCCCCGAGGCCGAGCAGAAGTTCCTCGCGGGCGTCGGCGCCCAGTACGACTCCGAGGTCGTCTACCACAAGATCAAGGAGTCGCTCGAGAAGCAGGGCGTGATCTTCGTGTCGTGCGACCAGGGCCTGCGCGAGCACGAGGCGCTGTTCAAGCAGTACTTCGGCACCGTGATCCCGTCGACGGACAACAAGTTCGCGGCGCTCAACAGCGCGGTGTGGTCGGGCGGCTCGTTCATCTACGTGCCCAAGGGCGTGCACGTGGACGTGCCGCTGCAGGCGTACTTCCGGATCAACACGAAGGACATGGGCCAGTTCGAACGCACGCTCATCATCGTCGACGAGGGTGCGTACGTGCACTACGTCGAGGGTTGCACGGCGCCGATCTACTCGAGCGACTCGCTGCACTCCGCGGTCGTCGAGATCGTGGTGAAGAAGGGCGGGCGCTGCCGCTACACGACCGTCCAGAACTGGTCGAACAACGTCTACAACCTGGTCACCAAGCGCGCGGTGGCGTACGCCGACGCGACGATGGAGTGGGTGGACGGAAATCTCGGCTCCAAGCTGACCATGAAATACCCGGCCATCTACATGATGGAGCCGGGCGCGCACGGCGAAGTGCTGTCGATCGCCTTCGCCGGCAAGGGCCAGCACCAGGACGCGGGCGCCAAGGCGGTGCACTGCGCGCCGAACACGACCAGCAAGATCATCTCGAAGTCCATCAGCAAGGACGGCGGGCGCGCCGGCTACCGCGGCCTCGTGAAGGTCGTGAAGGGCGCCACGAACTGCCGCTCCACGGTCAACTGCGACGCGTTGATCCTGGACGAGGCCTCGCGCTCGGACACGTACCCGTACATGGAGATCGAGGAGGACAAGGTCACGATCGGCCACGAGGCCACCGTGTCGAAGATCGGCGACGAACAGATCTTCTACCTGACGAGCCGCGGCATTCCCGAGGAGGAGGCCGCCGCGATGATCGTGGCCGGGTTCATCGAACCGATCGTGAAGGAGCTGCCCATGGAGTACGCGGTCGAGATGAACCGCCTGATCCAGCTGCAGATGGAGGGCTCGGTCGGATGACGCCCTCGACGCAGGTTTCGACGGGGTTCGCCGCCGCGTGGGCCGAGCGCGCGGCCGCGCGCGCCAGGGAGGCGCGCGAAGGCGCGTGGGCGTCCGAACGGCGTCGCGCCGCCGCCGGGGCGCTCTCGACGCTCAAGCTGCCGCGCCGCGAGGAGGAGCTCTGGCGGCGCACCGACTTCACCTCGCTCGAGCAGGCGCTGCCGACGCTCGACCCGTTCGCGACGACCCCCGCCGCGCGCAACGTGGACGACCTGCCCGCACCGGTGCTCGAGCGGCTCGCGGGCGAGGCCGGCAACGTCGCGCTCATCGTGCAGGCCGACGGCGGCACGGTGCTCGAGCAGACGCACCCCGACCTGGTGAAGCAGGGCATCACGGTCTGCTCGTTCGAGCGGGCCACCCGCGAGCACGAGGGGCTGCTCCGCGAGCGCTACGGCTCGCTGCTGCACGACGACTACGACTGGTACGCGGCCCTCAATGCCGCGATCCACTCGGGCGGGGCGTTCGTGCACGTGCCGAGGGGCGTCAAGGCGGCGCTGCCCGTGCGGCTGTTCCAGTGGCTCGGCGGCGCGGGCCGCGCGTCGCTGCCGCGCTCGCTGGTGGTCGTCGAGGACGGCGCCGAGATCACGGTGATCGAGGAGATGCTGTCCGAGCCGGCCGAGGGCGCCGCGTTCCACGGCGGCGGCACCGAGGTGTTCGTGGGCGCGAACGCGAAGCTCACCTATGCGTCGCTGCAGGACTGGGGCCGCAACGTCTTCCACTACTCGAACGCCCGCGCCGAGGTGGCGCGCGACGGCGAGCTGCAGTGGATCCAGGTCATGGTCGGCGGCCGGTCCACGAAGGCCAACGCCTGGTACAACCTGGACGGCGAGGGCGCGCGCGCGTACGTGCACGGCTTCATGTTCGGGGACCATCGCCAGCACTTCCACCTGCACACGCTGCAGCGGCACCTGCAGCCGCACGGGACGAGCGACCTGCTCATCAAGGGCTGCCTCAAGGACCGCGCGCGCAGCGTGTACCAGGGCCTGATCCAGGTGGCCGAGGGCGCGCAGCGGACCGACGCCTACCAGGCGAACCGCAACCTGCTGCTCTCGGACCAGGCGCGGGCCGACAGCATTCCCGGACTCGAGATCCTGGCCAACGACGTGCGCTGCACGCACGGCGCGACGCTCGGCTACATCGAGCCGGAGCACCTGTACTACCTCATGGCCCGCGGCCTGCCGCCGGTCGACGCGCAGCGCCTGATCGTGGAGGCGTTCTTCGAGCCCGTGCTCGACCGCATCCCGCTCGAGGCCGTTCGCGACCGGCTGCGCGACGAGATCGCGCGCAAGATCGGCTGACGCCATGAGCGCCACGAAGACGGGCGAAGGGATCGTGACGGGCGCTCCATCCTCCGCGCCGGTCGCTCCCTTCGACCCGTCGAAGGTGCGCGCCGAGTTCCCCCTCTTCGGCGTGCCGCGGCCGAAGCCGCTCGTGGACCTCGACAGTGCGGCGACTTCGCAGAAGCCGCAGGCGGTCCTCGACGCGATGGATCGCTACTACCGCACCTGCAACGCGAACATCCACCGGGGCATCTACGGGATCGCGGAGGAGGCGACGGCGCTCTACGAGGACGCCCGCCGGCGCGTCGCCGCGTTCGTGAACGCCGCGAGCCCGCGCGAGGTCGTGTTCACGCGCAACAGCACCGAGGCGATCAACCTCGTGGCGCACGCGTGGGCGCGCACGCACCTGCGGGACGGCGACGCCATCGTGCTCACGCCGATGGAGCACCACTCGAACCTCGTGCCGTGGCACCTGCTCGCGGCCGAACGCCGGGTCGAGCTGCGCTTCGTGCCGCTCACGGCCGACGGGCAGCTCGCGGTCGAGGCGCTGCCGGGCCTGCTCGCCGACGGCCGCGCGAAGCTCGTGTCGTTCGTGCACGTCTCGAACGTGCTCGGCACCGTGAACCCGGCGGCCGAGATCGCGCGAATCGCGAGGGAGCGTGGCGCCACCGTGCTGCTCGACGCCTCGCAGAGCGCCGCGCACATGCGGCTCGACGTGCGGGCGCTCGGCGCCGACTTCGTGGCGTTCACCGGCCACAAGATGCTCGGGCCCACGGGCATCGGCGTGCTGTGGGGCCGCCGCGAGCTGCTCGAGGCGATGCCCCCGTTCCTCGGCGGCGGCGAGATGATCCGCGAAGTCTCGCTCACGTCGTCCAAGTGGAACGAGCTGCCCTGGAAGTTCGAGGCCGGCACGATGTCGATCGCCGAGGCCGTCGGGCTGGGCGCCGCGGTGCGCTACCTGGAAGCGCTCGGCATGGAGCACGTGTTCGCGCACGATCGGGAGCTGGTCGCCTACGCGCTGGCGCGGCTCGCCGAGGTGCCAGGACTGCGCGTGCTGGGCCCCGCGGCGGACCGGCGCGGCGGGCTCGCGGCGTTCACCATGGACGGCATCCACCCGCACGACATCGCCACGGTGCTGGACCGCTCGGGCGTGTGCGTGCGCGCCGGGCACCACTGCGCGATGCCGCTGCACGACCAGCTCGGGGTGCCCGCGTCGGCGCGCGCGTCGTTCCACTGCTACTCGCTGCGCGAGGACGTCGACGCCCTGATCGAGGGCCTGCACGAGACGCGGAGGATCTTCGGGGGCGCGCGCCCATGAGCGACCTGTTCCGCGAGAACATCCTCGATCACTACCAGCACCCGCGCTGCCACGGAACGCTGGACGACGCGAGCGTCACGTACGAGGACGCGAACCCGCTCTGCGGGGATCGCATTCGCATGGACGTGCGCGTGAAGGACGGGCGCATCGAGCAGGTGCGGTTCTCGGGCCACGGTTGTTCGATCAGCCAGGCCGCGGCCTCGATGCTGTGCGAACACGTCGAGGGCAAGTCGCTCGACGAAGTCAGGAACCTGACGCGGCAGGACGTGCTCGACCTGCTCGGCATCGAGCTGGGGCCGGTGCGCCTGAAGTGCGCGCTGCTCGCGTTGAAGACGCTCAAGGCCGGGGTCTGGGGGATCACCCAGTGGCCCGGCGAAGAGGAGGACGGAGCCCTGTGAGCGACGCCCTGGGATTCGTGACGGTCGCCCGAGTCGGCGAGATCGCCGCAGGCGACGTGAAGATCGTGCGCCTGGACGACACGACGGTGGCGGTGTTCCACCTCGACGACGGCTACTGGGCGATCGAGGACGTGTGCACGCACGACGGCGGCCCGGTGGCCGAGGGCCCGCTCGAGGGCGGCGTCATCGAGTGCCCACGGCACGGCGCGCGCTTCGACGTGCGCACCGGCGCGGTGAAGAGCTTCCCGGCGACGACGCCGGTTCCGACCTACGCCGTGCGCGTGGTGGGCGACGAGGTGCAGGTGAGCCTCGATGCCGCGGCGAAGGCGGCGGCCCCGACCAACCCGCACACCGGACAGCGCCAGCCGTGGGAGGTGCCCGCGACGCCGGCCGCCGCCGCGCCGGCGGGCGACCTGCCGCCGCCGCAGGCGCCGAGCGGCCCGCCCGCGTTCTCGAGCATGCCGAGCCAGCAGGAGATGGCCGTGCGCTCCGCGCTCGAGACCGTGCTCGATCCCGAGATCAACCTGTCGGTGATCGACCTGGGCCTCGTGCGCGAGATCCACTTCCTGCCCCAGCGCACGCACATCCGCATGATGCTCACGACGCCGTTCTGTCCCTACGCGCCGCAGCTGGTCGCCGAGGTGAAGCAGGCGGCCGAGAGCGCGGTGCCGCAGCCGTGCGAGGTCGAGCTGATGCCCGACCCGTGGAGCCCCGAGCTGATGCCGGACCCGAGCCTGCTCGGCTTCTCGTTCTGATTCCCGCCGTCCCTGACGGCCCCGCGCGCCCGACCGGCGAGCGGGGCCGTCGTGTTTCGGTGCGCGAAACCGCGTGGGAGGTCGTTCAGGCCAACGTGTCAGTCCCGTGACACCGGGGCAGGCCACGGCGCCACTCGCTGACGGTCGAGTGGCAGGTAAGGCCATGGGGCGGATCGCATTGCGAGCGTGTTGCGACATCGTTCACAACGGCATGGGCGATGCTGCCCTGGACCGCCGCCCTGGCTTCACCCGCACACCTCGCGGAGGTCCGCATGCAGACCGCACCCCCCGGCCGGCCCGTCGTGGCGGCCTTCGCCCTCGCCCTCGCGGGCGCGCTCGCGCTCGCGCCGTCGCTGCTCGCGCGCCCGACGATCCGCTCCTCGTTCTTCAACGTCTACCAGGACGCCGCCGGCACGCGGCTCAGCGACCTCGACAGCCATCCCGGCCACTGCGGCGTCTGCCACTACGACTTCAACGGCGGTGGGCCGCGCAACCCCTACGGCGTGCGCCTCGGCGAGGTGATCGGCAACTACGCGAACAACGACGCCGGCCGCCAGCAGGCGATGCACTTCATCGAGAACGAGGATCCCGACGGCGACGGCTTCTCGACGCTCGTCGAGGTCACGAACCTCACGTACGCCAACACGCCGACCTTCCCGGGCCTGACGCCCGGCAACGTGGGCAGCACGTCGAACGTGCCGAACCTGGCGGAGATCTCGCCCTACCTCACGCCCACGACGGGCGTGGACGCGCAGGCGCCGGTGGTCGACGTCACGTCGCCGGACGGCGCCGAGTCGTGGGGGGGCGGCACCGCGCGCGCGATCACCTGGAGCGCGACCGACGACGTCGGCGTGGCTTCGGTGAGCGTGTACTGGCGGGACGCGGCTTCCGCGCCGTGGACGCCCATCCTGCTCGGCGGGGCCAACAGCGGCAGCGTGACGTGGTTCGTGCCGAACATGCCGACCGCGAACGCGCGCGTGCTGGTCCGCGCGTGGGACGCCCAGGGGAACGAAGGGCGGGATTCGAGCGCGGCTGTCTTCGGGATCACGGCGATCGCGACGGGCGTCGCGCCGACGACGCTCCGCGACTTCGACATGCCCGGCACGCAGCCGCTCGAGGTGTCGCCGCCGCAGGCCTCGGGCACCTGCATCACGTGCCACGGCGGCTACGACCCGGCGCACGAGCCGGGGCACAACTGGCGCGGCAGCATGATGGCGCAGGCCGGGCGCGACCCGCTCTTCTACGCCTGCCTCGCCGTGGCCGATCGCGACGCGCCTTCGGCCGGCGACCTGTGCATCCGCTGCCACGCGATGACCGGCTGGGTGTCGGGACGCAGCCAGCCCACGAACGGGAGCCAGCTCGTGGCCGGCGATCGCGACGGCGTGACGTGCGACCTCTGCCACCGCATGGTGAATCCCCGGTACGCGGCGGGCACGAGCCCGCCGGAGGACGCGGAGGTGATCGCGGGCCTGCTGCCGGGGCACACGCCGGCCAACTACTCGAACGGCCAGATGGTGCTCGACCCGCAGGCCCGGCGGCGCGGCCCGTTCAGCGACACGGTGGCGCCGCACCAGGTGCTCACTTCGCCGTTCCACCGCTCGGGCGAGTTCTGCGGCACGTGCCACGACGTTTCGAATCCCGCATTCGTGCGCACCGGCCCCGCCGACTACGCGCCCGGACCGCTCGACCAGGCGCCGGCGAGCATGCTGTCGAGCGACGTGATGCCGCTCGAGCGCACGTACAGCGAGTGGTTGAACAGCGCGTATCCCTCCGGCGTGTACGCGCCGGACCTGGTGGGCGAGCGCGCCGACGGGACCGCGCGCGTGTGCCAGGACTGCCACATGCCGGACGTGTCGGCGAAGGGCTGCAGCGACCCGCTCGCGCCGCTGCGCGCCGACCTGCCGAAGCACGACCTGACGGGCGGCAGTTCGTGGATGATCGGCGTGGTGGGCTCGCTCTACCCGGCCGAGACCGATCCCGCGGCGCTCGCCGACGGCGCGGTGCGCGCGAACGCGCTGCTCGCGAAGGCCGCGACCGTCGACCTGGCCGTGGTGCCCGAGGGCGACAGCATGCGGGCCGAGGTCACCGTCACGAA
>CAZIXL010000142.1:0-7250 GCA_964542885.1 uncultured bacterium | reverse complement strand
AGCGTGCAGGTCTCGAAGGTCGATCCCGAGCGTCCCGACCGCGAGGTGCTGCGCCACGCAGCCGAGGCGGTGCTGCGCGGCGGCGTGATCGCGTTCCCGACCGACACGGTGTACGGGCTCAGCTGCTCGCTGCTCGACCCGGCGGCCGTCGACTGGCTCGCGCGGCTCAAGCGCCGCGATCCGTCGCACGCGGTCATCTCGCTCATCCCGGACCCGGAGCAGGCGTGGGCGCTCGCGTACGAGGTGCCGCCCGCGGCCGAGCGCCTCATCCACACGTACTGGCCGGGCCCGCTCTCGATCATCCTGCCCGCGTCGGGCTTCGTGCCCGAGCGCGTGCGCGGGCGCGGCGCGACGATCGCACTGCGCTGCCCCGGCGACACGCTCTCGCGCGCGCTGCTCGAGCGCATCGGCGGGCCCGTGGTCTCGAGCAGCGCGAACCTCTCGGGCCAGCCGCCCGCGGAAACGGTGGAGCAGGTCGTCGCCTACTTCGGGAACCAGCTCGACCTCGTGCTCGACGGCGGACCGCGTCACGGCGGCGTGCCCTCGACGCTCGTCGACTTCAGCTCGGGGACCCCGAAGCTCCTTCGTCGCGGGGCACTCGACGTCTCGGCCCTCCTCGGGGCGCACGAAGATCGTTCGGGCGGCGGGCAAAGCGGTTGACGCGCGCGAAAATCGCCTCCTATCCTCGCCCCGCATGACCGACGAGACGCGGGTACGCGTGCTGTTCGTCTGCACGGGGAACACCTGCCGCAGCCCGATGGCCGCGGCGGCGCTCCTCGACGAGCTGGGCCCCGACGCCGCGCGCGTCGAGGTGCTCTCGGCAGGCACGTCGGCGTGGGAGGGCCAGCCCGCCAGCGCCGGCACGCTGCACGTGACCCGATCGGCCGGAGTGGACCTGTCCTCGCACCGCGCGCGGCGCGCCAGCGCGTCGCTCGTGGATCGCGCGGACCTGACGCTCGTGATGGAACCGCACCACCGGGCGGCCCTGCAGTCCGCAGGGGCCCCGCTGGACCGCGTGCACGTATTGAGTGAATACCCGGAGCCCGGCGAGCCGGGACTCCCGATTTCGGATCCGTTCGGCGCGTCGGAGGAAGCCTACGAGGAGTGCTGGCGGCGCATCCGCGTCCACGTCCGGCGGCTGGTGCCGGTCGTGAAGCAGCTCCTCGAGGTCCGCGGCGCTTCGTGAACCGGGCCGTGCGCGGCCCGAATGGAAGAGGTGAACGCCATGGCCATGCAGAAGAGCGAAAAGATCTGGATGAACGGCCAGTTCGTCGCCTGGGACGACGCGAAGATCCACGTGCTGTCCCACGCCATGCACTACGGCTCGAGCGTCTTCGAGGGCATCCGGGCCTACCACGCGAAGTCCGGTCCGGCGATCTTCCGGCTCGGTGAGCACATCGAGCGGCTGATGGCGTCGTGCAAGATCTACAAGATGGCGCCGACGTTCACGGCCGAGCAGATCGAGGCCGCGTGCCTCGAGACCGTCGCCGTGAACGGCCTGAAGGAGTGCTACATCCGGCCGCTCGTCTACCGCGGCTACGCGCACGTGGGCGTGGACCCGCGCGGGACGCCGATCGACACGATGATCGCGGCCTATCCGTGGGGCAAGTACCTCGGCGAGGACGCGCTCACCAAGGGCGCGGCGGTCAAGATCGGGACGTGGGCGCGCATGGCGCCGAACACCCTGCCGGCGATGGCCAAGGCCGGCGGCAACTACCTCAACTCGCAGCTCCTCAAGCTCGAGGCCGTGCAGGACGGCTACGACGAGGCCATCGCGCTCGACGTGGCGGGCTACGTGAGCGAGGGCTCGGGCGAGAACCTGTTCGCCGTCTACAAGGGCGAGATCCTCACCCCGCCGGTCAGCTCCAGCATCCTGTCGGGCATCACGCGCGACAGCGTCATGCGCCTGGCCCGTGACATGGGCTACAACGTCCGCGAGGCGGTGATCCCGCGCGAGATGCTCTACATCGTCGACGAGCTGTTCTTCACCGGCACGGCCGTCGAGGTGACGCCGATCGCGTCGGTCGACCGCATCCCGATCGGGGCGGGCGAGCGCGGCCCGGTCACGAAGGCGATCCAGGACGCGTTCTTCGGCATCGTGAAGGGCGAGCTTCCGGACCGCTACGGCTGGCTGTCGCCGGTGCCGCAGGGCGCCGCGAAGCGCGGCTGAGGCCCGGGAACGAACACGCGGTGCGGATCGCGATCGGCAGCGACCACGCGGGCTATCCGCTGAAGGACGCGATCCACCGCGAGCTGGAACGGCTCGGTCACGAGGTCGTGGACGTGGGCACGACCTCGGCGACCGAGTCCGTCGACTACCCGGACTACGCGATCCCGGTCGCCGAACGGGTGGCCTCTGGCGGCGCCGAACGCGGCGTCGTCGTGTGCGCGACCGGCATCGGCGTGAGCATCGCGGCGAACAAGGTGGACGGCGTGCGCGCCTCCGTGGTCACCAGCGACGAGACCGCGCGGCTCACCCGCCAGGACAACGACTCGAACGTGCTCGCGCTGGGGGCCAGGACGGCGCCGGGCACCGACGCCGCGCTCGGCTGGCTGCGGACGTGGCTCGACACCCCGTTCGCGGGCGGCCGCCACGAGCGGCGCGTGAACAAGATCCGCGACTACGAGTCGCGGCACCGGACCCCGAGAGGATGACCGACTTGTCCCGACTCGCATCGCAGGACCCGCAGCTGCACGAGGCCATCGCCAAGGAGCGCGAACGCCAGGAGCGGACGCTGGAGCTGATCGCGTCCGAGAACTTCGTGAGCGACGCCGTGCTCGAAGCCGCCGGCTCGGTGCTCACGAACAAGTACGCCGAGGGGCTGCCGGGCAAGCGCTACTACGGCGGCTGCGAATGGGTGGACGTCGCCGAGAACCTCGCGCGCGACCGCGTGCAGGCGCTCTTCGGCGCCGACCACGCGAACGTCCAGCCGCACTCGGGCGCCTCGGCGAACCTCGCCGCGTACCTCGCGGTCTCGGAGCCGGGCTCGACGCTGCTCGGCATGAGCCTCGCGCACGGCGGCCACCTGACCCACGGCCACCCGGTGTCGGTCTCGGGCAAGCTGTGGAAGGCGGTGCAGTACGGCGTGCGCCCCGAGGACGGACGCATCGACTACGAGGAGGTGGCGCGCCTCGCGCGCGAGCACCGGCCCGCGATCCTCGTGGCGGGTGCCAGCGCGTACCCGCGCCAGATCGACTTCGCGCGCTTCGGGGCGATCGCCGACGAGGTGGGGGCCGTGCTCGTCGTGGACATGGCGCACATCGCCGGGCTGGTCGCGGCCGGCCTGCACCCGAGCCCGGTCCCGCACGCGGGCCTCGTCACCAGCACCACGCACAAGACGCTGCGCGGCCCGCGCGGCGGCATCGTGCTGGCGAAGGCGGCGCACGCGGAGAAGCTGGACAAGGCCGTCTTCCCCGGCCTGCAGGGCGGCCCGCTCATGCACGTGATCGCGGCCAAGGCGGTGTGCTTCGGCGAGGCGCAGGGCGAGGGCTTCCGCGCGTACGCGCGGCGCGTGGTCGACAACGCCCGCGTGCTGGGCGAGGCGCTCGTGGCCGCGGGCTTCGACCTGGTCTCCGGGGGCACCGACAACCACCTGCTGCTCGTGGACCTGCGCCGGCGCGGCCTCACGGGCAAGACGGCCGAGGAGGCGCTCCATCGCGCCCGCGTCACGGTCAACAAGAACGCGGTCCCCGGCGACCCGCAGAAGCCGTGGGTCACGAGCGGCATCCGGATCGGCACCCCGGCGCTGACGACGCGCGGCATGGGCGAGGCCGAGATGCGCACGATCGGCGGCTGGATCGCGCGGGTGCTCGAGCGCCCCGAGGACGAGGCGCTGGCGCGCGAGGTGGCGCGGCAGGTCCTGGAGCTGACCTCCGGCTACCCGCTGTTCAGCTGGGAGCCGGTGCGCCCGGCGGGCGCGAGCCCGGGCCGTGCAGGCTGACCGACTACGGAACGCGATATTGCAACGGCGGGGACGGGCGAAGGCCCGTCCCCGCTGGCGTTTCGGGCGATAGGACCCGCCCGGGTCTGGCACCGAACCTGCTGCCTTTCCCGGTGCCCCCGACGCCGCGCCCCCCCGAACCGGGATGACCTGCTTGCTCGACGACCTCGTGATCCGGTTGGCCACGCGCACCGCGCCCGGCCTCGTGCCCGCGCGACTGCTGCATCGGGGCGCCCTCACCGCGGCGTGCGCCGGCCGCGCCGCCGAGGCCGAGGCGGCCTTCGAGGCCGCCGCGCGGGCGTATCGCCGGGTGCTCGACGTCGAGGCGCTGGCGCGGCTGCGCGTCCAGCAGCACATGGTGCGCGCGCGGGCCACGCACGACCCGGTACGCGAAGCCGAGATGATGCTCGAGATCGTGCGGGGCGTGAACCGTCTCGACCGGCTGGAGTCGTTCCAGCCGCCGCACGAACTGCGCAATGCCCGCGGCGTGCTGCTCGAGTGGCTCGCCGCCTCCGGCTCCGGCTTCGACGCCGACGCCGAGAGCACGCGCCTCACGGCCTGAGCCCGCGTCCCGCCGGCGTGCGGCGGAGGGCGGCACGCCGGCGGTCACGGGGCCGTGACATCCCGGCAGGCCCGGACCCCCGCCGGGGCTGGACCGGGCGGGCCCCATTCGCGATACTGCCGCGACCGTTCCCCACGTCCGATCGTTGACCGCGTCACCGACTTCCAGGAAGGAACGAATGACCGTCGACATGCAGACCGCGCGGCGCATCGAGCGCGCGGGGGAGTTCCTCGGCCGGGTCCGTGAGGAGGTGGGGAGGGCCATCGTCGGGCAGCACGCGATGGTGGACCGCCTGCTCATCGGCCTGCTCACGGGCGGCCACGTGCTGCTCGAGGGCGTGCCCGGGCTCGCCAAGACGCTGGCGGCGAACAGCCTGGCGCAGGCGCTGGGGCTGCGCTTCCGCCGCATCCAGTTCACGCCCGACCTGCTGCCGGCCGACCTCACGGGCACCCTCGTCTACAACCCGCGCGACGGCTCGTTCACGGCCAAGCGGGGGCCCGTGTTCGCGAACCTCGTCCTCGCCGACGAGATCAACCGCGCGCCCGCCAAGGTGCAGTCGGCCCTGCTCGAGGCCATGCAGGAGATGCAGGTGACCCTCGGCGACGAGTCGGTCGCGCTCGAGCGCCCCTTCCTGGTGCTGGCGACGCAGAATCCGATCGAGCAGGAGGGCACCTACCCGCTGCCGGAGGCGCAGAGCGACCGGTTCATGCTCAAGGTGAAGGTGGGCTACCCCGAGCGCGCCGAGGAGAAGGAGATCCTGCGCCGCGCCGGGCTGGGCTCGCTGCCCGAGCTCAAGCCGCAGGCGACGCGCGAGCAGGTGCTCGAGGCGCGCGAGGCGCTCGGCAGCGTGTACGTGGACGACAAGATCCAGGAATACGTGCTCGACCTGGTCGGCGCCACGCGCCGGCCGCGCGACTTCGGCCTGTCGCTCGACGGGCTGGTGGCGTTCGGGGCGTCGCCGCGCGCGACCCTGTTCCTCGTGCGCGGCGCCCAGGGGCACGCGCTGGTGCGCGGCCGGCCGTACGTGCTGCCCGAGGACGTGAAGGCGATCGGGCCCGACGTGCTGCGGCATCGCATCCAGGTGTCGTACGAGGCCGAAGCCGAGGGCATCGACGGCGAGGAGATCGCCCGCCGGATCCTGGAGCAGGTGCGCGTCCCCTGATGGACACCGCGGAACTTCTTCGCAAGGTCCGCCGACTCGAGATCCACAGCCACCGGCTGGTCGAGGAGCTGTTCGCCGGCGGGCGCGAGAGCGTCTTCAAGGGGCGCGGCGTCGAGTTCGAGGAGGTGCGGCCCTACGTCCCCGGGGACGAGGTGCGCGACATCGACTGGAACGTCACCGCGCGCATGGGGAACGCGTACGTGAAGCGCTTCGTCGAGGAGCGCGAGCTCACGGTCCTGCTCGTGGTGGACGTCTCGCGGTCCATGCGCTTCGGCACCACCGCCCAGGAGAAGCGCGAGCTGGCGGCCGAGCTGTGCGCGGTGCTGGGCTTCGCGGCGATGCGGAACAACGACCGTGTCGGGCTGCTGCTCGCCGGCGGGCGCGTGGAGCACTTCGTGCGCCCCTCGCGTGGCCGCACGCACCTGTTGCGGCTGCTGCGCGACCTGCTGGACCACGACACCGAGAGCGAAGGCACGCGGCTCGGCGACGCGGCGCGGTTCGTGAGCCGCTCGTTCCGCCGCCGCGGCCTGGTGTTCTGGATCTCGGACTTCGAGGACCGCCTCGACGTGCGCGACTGGCGCGTGATGGCGCGGCGCCACGAGACCACCGCGCTGGCGCTGCGCGACCCGCGCGACGAGCAGCTGCCCGGCGTCGGCTGGACGCTGTTCGAGGACCTGGAGACGGGCGAGCGGCGGCTCGTGGACACGCGCTCGAAGGACGTGCAGCGCCGCTACGCCGCGCAGGCGCGCGAGCGCCGCCGCGCGGCGGAGCAGGTGCTGGCGCGCGCGCAGTGCCCGGTGGTCGAGCTGCGCACGGACCGCCCGTGGCTGCCGGCGCTCATGCGCTACTTCGCGACCCGGCGGCGCAGGGGCGTGGCGTGATCGCGGCGCTGCTGCTCGCGGCCGGCCTCGTGGCGGCGACGCCCGCGTCGCTGATCCCGCCCGGCTGGGGCGCGAAGCGCGCGGCGCAGGCGGATTCGCCCCTCGTCGCGTCGGGCCCGGTGATCGGCGGGCGGCGGCCCGGCGCGGCCGCCGTGCCGTACGTGCCGACGCAGGCCTCGCTGCGGCCGTCGCCCGCGAAGCTGGGCCAGCGACTGCTCTACCGCGGCAACGTGCTGGTGCCCTCGGGGACCCGCGTGCGCTTCGACCGGCCGGCCGCGGGCGGCGCGCTCACGTGGGGGGCGCCGCGCACCGGGCAGACGAGCGTCGACAGCCGCCGGCTGCCCGTGCTCTACGGCGGCGTCGACAGCGCCTGGGTCGAGGTGCCGCTGCAGGTCTTCACCACCGGCCCCGCCGCGGTGCCCGGCCTCGCGGTGGAGCTGCGCACGGCCGACGGGCGCCGGCTCGTGCGCCGCCTGCCCACCGCGCACGTGATGGTGCTGCCGACGCTCACCGCCGCCGACTCGAACGCGACGCTGCGCGCGCTGCACGGCCCGTTCGGGGCGCCGTGGTGGGAGCGGGTGCCGTGGCCGCTCGTGATCGGCGGGCTGCTCGTTCTGGCCGCGGTCGTCGCGGCGATCGTGCTCGCGCGCCGCCGGCGGAAGGCCGTGCCGGCCCCGGCGCCGGTCGCCGCGGCGCCCGCGCCC
>CAZIXL010000141.1:2300-7288 GCA_964542885.1 uncultured bacterium | reverse complement strand
GCGCCGTGGACGCGGCACGCCACCGCCGCGCGCGCGAGCCGCGGCTCGGGAACCTCGCCGACGGTCGCGCCCGCGGCACGCGTGGCCTTCGCGCCCACCACCACGCGGGCGCCGGCGGCGAGCGCCGCGGGCACGAAGCGCGCGCCGTCGTCCTTCGTGCCGGCGAGCGCGAAGAACGCGTGGCCCGGGGCGACCCGCCGCGAATCGAGCGAGAGCCCGGTCACGGCGACGTCGTCGGGACCCGTGACGGTCGCGCCGTCGATCCCGGCCAGCAGCTCGCGCAGGGTCACGGGCGGCGGGCCGACGCCGCCGTCGCCGCCGCGATCACCTCCCGGCGGGCGGGCGCGTCGGGCACCTCGCACCACAGTCGGCAGCTGCCGTCGAGCGGCAGCGGCGTCCCGGGGGCGGGATCCTGGCGCACCACGACACCGTGACCGGTGATCAGCGGGCGGACCTGGCGAACGGAGAGCTGGCGGAGCGCCTCGCGCAGCGTGAGCCCCGCCAGGTCGGGCAGGCGGGCGTACACGGAATCGCGCGGGGGCGACAGCCAGGCGACGACGGAGCCGCCGCGGTCCACGGGCTGCCCCGCGGCGGGCGACTGGGAGAGGACGCGCGGCCCCTTGCCCTCGAAGCGGGCCCGCAGGCCGTAGTCGCGCAGTTTCTTCTCGGCCTCCTGCGGGGGCAGCAGGCGCAGGTCGGGGGCGATGACGGGGGGCACCTCGGGCGGGCGCACGGCGACGGGGCCGTCGAGCGTCCCGAGCAGCCCGTCGGGCTGGCGCAGCAGGTCCAGCACGATCTCGCGGAAGACGGGCGCCGCGATCTGGCCGCCGTAGTACTCGTTGCCCTTCGGCTCGTCGATCACCACCACGCCCACGATCCGCGCGTGCTCGGCCGGCGCCATGCCGGCGAAGGAGGCCATGTACATGCCCGTGCCGTAGCGCCGCGTCTTCGGGTCGAACTTCTGCGCGGTGCCGGTCTTGCCCGCGATGGTGAATCCTTCCAGGTGCGCGCTCGTCGCCGTGCCGCTGTCCACGACGGCGCACAGCATGTCGCGCAGGCGCTCGGTCGTGCCCTCGCTGAACACGCGATGCCGCGGCTCGGGGGTCCAGCGGCGCAGCACGCGGCCCTCGGGGCTGCGCTCTTCGCGCACGAGCAGCGGCTCCATCAGCACGCCGCCGTTCGCGACCGCGCCGTAGGCGAGCGCGAGTTGCAGCGGCGTCACCGCCACCTCCTGCCCGATCGCGATCGTCGGCGTCGAGCGCGGCTGCCACATCGACACGGGGCGCAGCTTGCCCGAGATCTCGCCCGGGAACTCGACGCCGGTCAGCCCGCCGAAGCCCAGCGCGGTCGCGTAGCGGTAGAGCCGGTCGGCCCCGAGGCGCATCGCGAGCTTCGCGCACACGATGTTGCTCGAGTGCTGGATCGCGCCGAAGAACGTGTAGCCCGCCGCCGCGTGCGAGTCGCGCATGCGCAGCCCCGGGAAGATCTCGGCGCTGCGCGTCTCGGAGGCGGTGAAGTACTCGTCGAGCCGGGCGAGCCGCTCCTCGAGCGTCGCGCCCGCGACGACGATCTTGAACGTCGAGCCGGGCTCGAACTGGTCGGTCACGGTCCAGTTCTTCGCCTTGCCGGGCTCCAGGTGCGGCACGCAGACGGCCGCCAGGATCTCGCCGGTCCACGGGTCGAGGAACACCGCGAAGCCGCGCTTGGCGTGCAACGTGTCGACCGCGCGCGCCAGGTGGCGCTCGGCGATCGCCTGCAGCTGCGCGTCGATCGTGAGCTCGAGCGACTCGCCGTCGCGCGCGGGGCGCTGCTCGGCGCCGGGCAGGCGCAGCATGCGCCGCGTGCCCGCGCGGATCGCCGTCACCCAGCCGGACTGGCCCGACAGCCGGTCGTCGAACTCGTACTCGATGCCGTCGACGCCGGTGTTGTCGCGGTTCGTGCGCCCGAGGACCTCGGCGGCCGCGTCGCCCAGCCGGTAGTGGCGCCGCGTCTGGTCCTCGACGTCCACGCCCTCGAGCCGCAGCGCGCGCACGGCCTCGCCGACCTCGGGCGGCACCTCGCGCGTGATCCAGCTGTAGCCGCGCGCGGCCTCGAGCCGCCGGCGCACCGCCGCGACGGGCTCGCCGAGCGCGGGCGCGAGCCTGGCCGCGACCACCTTCAGGTTCCCGAGCTGCGGCCGGTACACGGCCACGCGGCTCACGACCAGGTCGTGCGCCAGCACGCGCCCGCGGCGGTCCAGCAGCTCGCCGCGTTGCGGGACCAGCTTGAGCCGGAGCTGCTGGTTCTCGGCGGCGCGCGCCAGGAAGTGGCCGTGCAGCCCGAGCTGCAGCCACCCGACGCGCGCCCACAGGCACAGCAGGCCGACGAAGAGGCCGGCCGCAGCCACCAGCACCCGACTCTTGCGCAGTTCCCTGTGGGCCACGTTCCCTCCCTGGAACGGCGGTTCACGCATACCGCCAGCCCCACGTGCGCGGTGCTGAGGCGCGGCCGGCTCACCGGTGCCGGTCGCTCCCTTTTACTGGAACGAGCGGATCAGTTCACGTCACGACCCCGTGCCGCGGCATCGGGCACGAGCGCATCGAGTGCCTTGTCCGCCAGCGCGAGCAGCGAGGCGGTCGGGGCCGTCGCCGCACGTCCCGGCGCCGGCTCGAGGTAGTCCTCCGGGAGCGTCACGATCCGGCGCGGGTCCACGGGCCGCAGCCCCAGGGACGCCGCGACGGGGCCCAGCTCCGAGCGGTTCGCGCCCTGCTCGAGGCGCGAGGCGAGCCACGCGCGTTCGGCGGTCGACTGCTGCAGGAGCGTCGTGCTCTTGCCGAGCCGCACGCTCAGGCTCGCGACGGTCGCCGTCTGCCAGACCTCGAGCAGGAGCACCCCGAGCAGCGCCACCGCGAACAGGGCCAGCGTCGGCTGGAACGGCGGCGCGTCCGTGGCGCGCCGGGTGCCCGGGCGCACGACGAGCCGGGGGCTCGCGGTGCGGCGGGGCGCGGGGTCGAATCGACGGTTCATCGTGGCTTCCTCCGGAACGCCCTGAGCCGCGCGCTGCGGGCGCGCGGGTTCGCTTCCTGCTCTTCGCTCGAGGGGACGACCACCCGCCGCGTCAGTTCCTCCCAGGGACCTGCCGACTCCCCGTCGTCCGTGACGGGGAGTCGGCGCGACGGCACCACGCGCGGCGCACCGCGCAGCGCGTGCTTCACCCGGCGATCCTCGCCGGAGTGGTACGACAGCGTCACGACCACGCCGCCTTCGCGCACCGCGCCCGGCAGCCAGGCCAGCGCGGCCTCGAGGTCGGCCATCTCGTCGTTCGTCCAGATGCGCAGCGCCTGGAAGACCGGCGCCAGCGTCTTCGGGCGCGCGTCGCCGAGCACCCGCGCCACGAGCGCCGCGAGCTGGCGCGTGGTCGCGAGCCGGCCGGTGCGCGCCTCGGCCGAGATCGCGCGCGCGAGCCGCCCGGCGTGCCGCACGTCGCCGTGCTCGCGCAGCACCGCCGCGATCGTGGCGGGCTCGGCGTGCGTGAGGCGCGCGTGCAACGGCTCGCCGGATGTCGGGTCCATGCGCACGTCGAGCGGGCCGTCGTGCGAGAAGCTGATGCCGCGCGCGGGGTCGTCGATCTGCCGCGACGACAGCCCGAAGTCGAAGAGCGCGCCGGCGAACGGCTCGCCGCCGGCGTCGCGGTGGGCGTCCGGCAGCCCGCGGAAGGTCGTGTGGCGCAGCATCACGCGCTCCCCGAAGCGCGCCAGCCGCTCGGCCGCGAAAGCGAGCGAAGCGGGGTCGCGATCGCAGCCGAGGAGTCGCGCGCCGGGCTCGGCGTCGAGCACCGCCGCGGCGTGGCCGCCGTCGCCGAGGGTGGCGTCGAGGTACAGCCCCGGGCCGCCCAGGAGGAAGCCGAGCGTCTCGCGCACGAGTACCGGTTCATGACGCACGCTCACCGAGGATCCCGTCCGCCGCCGCCTCGGCCGGCACCCAGGCGCCGACGTGCGGGTCGCATCCGGCGAGCCGAAAGAGGTCCCGCAGGTGGCGGCTGAGGCCCGACATCATCACGCTGCCCGAACGCGTCTCGAAGCGTGCGAGCGCGCCGACGAGCCGCGGCACCATGCGGTAGTCCACGTGCCGCAGCGACGCGCAGTCCACGACCAGACGCCCCACGCCGTGCGACGCCAGTTCGTCGAGCGTCTGCTCGAGTCGGCGTTCGGCGGAGAGGTCGATCCAGCCACGCAGCTCGAGCAGCGCCACGCGTCCCGTCGGACGGTCGTGGAACTCGATCCGCGCCGCGGCACCGTGACGGCCCCGGGTGAACTGGAGGTTCACCGAGACCGGCGTGCGGGCGTCGAGCGGGCGGATCGGCGCGACCATCAGGACTTCTCCAGTCCACCGAGGGACTCTTCGTACTGCGCCTCGAGGTTGTCGAGGGCCGCCTGGGTGTTCTCGTGGAACTTCTCGGGCGACCAGATCTCGAGGCGACCGACCTGGCCGTGCAGGACGGCTTCCTTGCCGAGGCCTGCACGGCTCATCAGCGACGATGGAATCGAGATGCGTCCCTGCTTGTCCACCGTCACCTTGCTAGCACCGACGAGGAACGCCCGCGCGAAGTCGCGCTGCTTCTTGCCGCCGACCGACAGCGCGTAGAGCCGCTCCTCGAACTTCTTCCAGCCGTCCTCGGTGTAGAGCCACAGGCAACCGCCGAGGCCGTACAGCAGGACGAACGACGTCAGGGGCTGCTTGCGGCCGGGGACGGCGCGCATCGACGCCGGGACGACGATGCGTCCCTTGTCGTCGATGGAATAGTTCGCGGTCCCGTAGAAGGTCGTCATCGGCTCGCTCGCTTCCGCGGGGTTCCACGCCCCACCACGATTCCCCCCGCTTCCCCAAAAATCACCACCGCGGCGCACAGTAGGGTCGGCCCGCTGGCGCGTCAAACGAAAACGTGAGGTGGGCGGAGGAAAAATGTTGCGCTGCACGCACGTGCAGCGTCCGACCGCCACGGGGGACGC
>CAZIXL010000141.1:0-2290 GCA_964542885.1 uncultured bacterium | reverse complement strand
CCCGCGGCGCCCCGTGGGGGCGCCCCGGGGCCGCCAAAACCCAACCCGTGCGGGCGGCTGGGCAAAATTGTGGCGCGGCACCCCCGCCCCCCCCCGGGCCGGCGCGGGGGACGCGGCGGCGCCACGGGGCGCACCGGGCGCTCAGGGAGTCCGGGCGACGAGGGAATCGTAGACGGCCCAGTGGATGCGATAGAACGAGTACACGACCGCCTGCGGGCGGGCGATGCCCAGGTTGGGCACCGAGGCGTCGCCCAGCGGCACGAGCGCCGGCGCGAAGCGGCTGCGCGAGACGAGGTCGTACGCGCGCGGCGCGCGGTCCACGAGGTAGTCGGGCCGGGCGACCTTCGCGAACGAGAAATTCGCGACCAGGTCCTCGGGCTGCTCGTGCTGGAGCAGCGGCACGATTCGCGGCGAGACGAGCCCCGCCAGGTCCAGCACGGGCCGGTGCGAGTAGTAGCCGAGGGCGCCGATGTCCGGCGCCGCGATCACCTCGCCCGGGCGGGTGTTGGCCGCGAACCACTCGCCCCACGGCACGAGGCTCTGGCGCAGCCCCGAGCTGAACGAGCGCACCTGCGGCAGCACCATGCCCTGGTAGACCGACAGGCACTGGACCAGCGCCAGCGCCGCGAGGGCGACGCCGAGCACGGCGGCGCCGCGCCCCACGCCGGGCACGGGGTCCTCGCCCGCCCACCAGCGCTCGACCGAGCGCCACGAGAGCCACGCGAGCACCGGCAGCAGCGGCACCAGGTAGCGCGAGAGCACCGGCACGCCCCGCATCACGTAGAGCACCGGCAGCGCGAACACCCACACCCACGGCAGCAGGCGCTGCGCCATGGGCCGGCTGGGCCACATGCGGCGGCCGCCGAAGGCGAGCGCCGCGACCATCGCCGCCCCGAGCGCGGCGTCGGAGTAGCCGACGATGCCGACCTGGCGCTTGATCGTGTCGAGCACGTAGGGCCAGCCCTCCCCGCCCGCCACCTTGGCCGAGAGCGTGTTGGGCCAGAACGTGCCGAAGTAGAGCCGCGCGAACAGCAGCCAGCCGCCGTAGATGAGCGCCGGCGGCAGCGTGCCCGCGAGCAGCCGCCGCACGCCCTCGCGCGAGTCGGTGTCGATCACGAGGAACACGAACCAGAGCAGCAGCAGGAACACCGCCTCGGGCCGCACCAGCGCGGCCATGGCCCAGAACGCGCCCGTGCGCACGGGCCGCGCGCCCCACGTCTGCCCGTCCGTGAACGCGACGAAGCCGGCGAGCACGAGCGCGACGGCGAGCGGCGTCTCCATGCCCGAGAGCGACCAGCGGATCATCCACGGGTGGGCCGCCCAGACGACCGTCGCGAGCGCGCGCAGCACCGGCAGCTTGAGGTTGCGCCGCATGAGCATCATGAACAGCACGACCGAGGCGAGCGTCGCGACCAGGCCCAGCGCGCGCGCGGTCCACAGCCCGTCGAGGCCCGCCGCCATGCCGTCGGCGATCAGCGCGACCCACAGCGGGCTCGTGCTGCCGTACACGCGTTCGCCCGGGTTGAACACGAAGCCCGCGCCGTCGGCGAGGTGGCGCGCGTACTGCAGGTGGATGAACGTGTCGTCGGTCAGGTAGCCGCGCACGGGCCACATGAGGGCGCACGCCACGAGCAGCGCCACGACGAGGCCCACGACCTCGATGCGGGTCCACGGGCGTTCGGGATTCGGGGTCACGCACGTCCTCCGGTGAGTCCGTCGAGCAGGCCCGCGAGCCGGGCCGCCAGTTGCGGGCGGGCGTGCCCGTCGAGCCACGCCGGCCGCGTCCCGGGCGGGCGCCCACGCTCGCGCCATGCCATGTACCGCGTTTCGAGCTCGCGCGCCAGCGCCGCCGGATCGCCCGGCGGGAGGACCGCCCCGCCGGCGCTCCGCACCAGGTCGGCGGCCTCCTCCCCCTCCGGCAGCAGGGCGAGCACCGGCCGGGCCGCGTCGAGGTACTCGTACAGCTTTCCCGGCACCATCGTGCGGTAGCCGGGACCGTGCGGCTTCCAGAGCAGCAGCACGTCGGCGGAACGCTGGAGCGCCCGCGACGCGCCGTGGGCCAGCGGCCCGGGGAAGCGCACGACGCCGGCCAGCCCGAGCGCGTTCGCGCGCGCCTCGTAGTCGAGGTCGTACGGGCCCGCCAGTTCCACGCGCAGGTCCGCGCGCGCCGCCGCCACCCGCGCGAGCAGCGCGCGCACCGCCTCGAGCAGCGTGAGCGCGTCGTCCATCAGCGTGAGCGTGCCGGTGAACGCCACGCGGAAGCCGCCGCCTTCCGGAGCGGCCGCCTCGG
>CAZIXL010000140.1:0-7299 GCA_964542885.1 uncultured bacterium | reverse complement strand
GAGGCGGAGGCCCGCCCCAGTCGGCGACCAGTTCGGCCAGCAGCGCCGCGCCCGTCGGCGTGACGAGTTCCGCCTCGACGGGCCCGAGGCGCACCGGCATCCCCTCGAGCAGCCGCACCGTGGCGGGCGCGGGGACGGGGATGCGCCCGTGCTCGCTCATCACGGTCCCGCCGCCCAGCGGCAGCGTCGAGGCGTAGACCCGCTCGATCCCCAACTCGGCCAGCCCGAGCACCGCGCCGGCGATGTCCACGATCGCGTCCACGGCGCCAACCTCGTGGAAATGCACCTTTTGAATAGTGGAACCGTGGACGTTCGCCTCGGCCGCCGCGAGGCGGTGGAAGACCCTGCGAGACGTCTCGCAGACGGCCTCCGGGAGATCGGCCGCGGCCAGGATCGCCTCGATGTGGTGCAGGTGCCGGTGCGGCTGGTGACCGGGCGCCTCGACCTCGACCCGCACCGCCGCGAAGGGGCCCCGGCGCACGTCGGTCACCGCGATGCCGACACCCTCGAGGCGGAGCCGGGCGGGCAGCCCGGCGAGCGACTCGCGCGGCCAGCCCGCAGCGACGAGGGCCGCGAGCGTCATGTCGCCGCTCACGCCGGAGACGCAGTCGAAGTAGGCCAGGCGGCTCACCGGCGGGACCTCCCGGAGGTCGTGTTGACGAGGTGCGCGGCGTAGCCGGCCCCGAAGCCGTTGTCGACGTTCACCACCGTGATGCCGGCGGCGCACGAGTTGAGCATGGCCAGCAGCGGCGCGAGTCCGTCGAAATGGGCGCCGTAG
The DNA here is from genome assembly GCA_964542885.1 of uncultured bacterium. GTDB lineage: Bacteria > Eisenbacteria > RBG-16-71-46 > RBG-16-71-46 > RBG-16-71-46 > CAIXRL01. The sequence continues at coordinate 6,521 of CAZIXL010000140.1, read as the reverse complement.
CCGACGCTGGTCGGCACGGCGATGAGCGGGCGGTCCACGAGCCCCCCGACCACGCTCGGCAGCGCGCCCTCGAGCCCGGCCACGACCACGATGACGCGGGCATCGCGCAGGCGGTCGCGATGGGCCAGCAGCCGGTGCAGGCCCGCGACGCCGACGTCGGCCACGAGTTCCGCGCGGCTGCCCATCACCCGCGCGGTGACCAGCGCCTCCTCGGCGACGGGCAGGTCGGCCGTCCCGGCGCAGACGACCAGCACCCGCCCGCGGCCCTCGCCGCGCGGTGCGCGGCGCCGGAGCACCACGCAGCGCGCGCGCTCGTGCACCTCGGCGCGCGGAAAGGCGCCGGCGAGCGCGGCGCGCCCCGCGTCGTCCACCCGCGTCGCCAGCACCACTCCATGGCGCGCGAACAGTCGCTTCGCGATCGCCACGACCTGGTCCGGCGTCTTGCCCTGCCCGAAGACGACCTCGGGGAATCCCGTGCGCAGCGCCCGCTGGTGGTCGAGCGTGGCGAAACCGAGCCGCTCGATCGGCGCCGCGCCGATCCGCCGCTCGGCCTCGGCGGTGCCCACGCGGCCGCGGCGGACGTCGCGCAGCAGCGCGCGCAGCTCAGCCGGCCGCATGCGGCTCCGGGCGCCCGGGCGGCGGCGCGCCGGGGGTGAACGCCTCGAGCCCGTGCGCCTCGAGATCCTCGAGGTAGCTCGCGAGCAGCGCCGACAGCTCCGCGGCCGACTTCGTGTGATTGACCTGCTCGCGGATCCGGGCGCTGTGCGGCAGCCCCTTGATGTACCAGGCCACGTGCTTGCGCATCTCCTTCGCGGCGACCGCCTCGCCGGCCGACCGCACCAGCAGCTCGAGGTGCCGCCGTCCGGTCTCGAGCCGCTCGCGCGCCGTGGGCGGCGGCAGCGTCTCCCCGCGTTCGACCAGCGCCCGGATGCGGCGGAAGACCCACGGGTCGCCGAACGCGGCCCGCCCCAGCATGACGATGTCGCAGCCCGTGGTCTCGAGCATGCGCACCGCGTCGGCCGCTTCGCGCACGTCGCCATTGCCAATCACCGGGATACCCACGGCCTTGCGCGCCTCGGCGATCATCTCCCAGTGCGCGCTGCCCTCGAACTTCTCGGCGCGCGTGCGGGCGTGGATCGCCACCGCCTTCGCCCCCGCGCCCTCGAGCGCGCGCGCCACGTCGACGACGTTGCGCGACTGGCCGTCCCAGCCCAGGCGGATCTTCGCGGTCACGGGCAGGTCGGTCGCCTCGCTCATCGCGCGCACGATGCGCTCGATGCGCGGCACGTCCTGCAGCAGCGCGGCGCCCGCGGCGCGGTTCACGACCTTGCGCACCGGGCAGCCCATGTTGATGTCGATCAGGTCCGGGCGCCGCTCGGGCGGCAGGTCCGACAGCACCCGGGCCGCGTCGGCCATGACCGCCGGGTCGGAGCCGAAGAGCTGGATGCCGATCGGGCGCTCGTGCGGCTCGAACGCGCAGTACTCCATGGTGGCCTGGCTGCCGCGCACGAGCCCGTCCGACGAGACCATCTCGGTGTACACCGCCGCGGCACCCTGCTCGCGGGCCAGCTGGCGGAACGGCGAGTCGCTCACGCCCGCCAGCGGCGCCAGCACGAACGGCGATTCGAGCGCGACGTTGCCGATCGTCACCTTCGCCCCGCCGCTCACGGGCGCCCCCCGCGCGCGGCCGGGCGGCGCATGGTGCGGCTCGGGCGCGGCAGCGGCGCAGCCAGGTCGCGCCGGCGCGCGAACTCCGCGACGTCGCCGAAGTCCGCGAACGGCAGGTGCGGCAGCCCCTGCGCACGGCACCATTCGAGCAGCGAACCCCGGGCCAGCACCGTGTCGGCCGCCGCCGCGCCGTGGCGGTCGCTGGTGCCGTCGCCGACCATGACCGTGTGGAAGCCGCGGCCGCGGTAGCGGCGGACGTGCTGCGCCTTGCAGTTGCCGCAGGCGTCGCAGGCGGGATCGGCGAACGGGAACTCGGCCCGCACGCGCCCGCCCTCGAACACGGCGTGGTTGGCCGCCCACGGCAGGTCCGCGAAGCCGGCGCGCGCGAGGTGGTCGCGCACGTAGAAGTCGAGCCCCTCGCTCACGACCATGACGGCGTCGCCGCGCGCCAGCGCCTCGCGCACGAACGGCGCGAAGTGCGGGTCGAGGCGGAACGTGCGCGTGAACGCGAGCGCGTCCTCCTCGGTCACCTCGAGCAGCGCGCACTGCGCCCCGGTCAGTTCGCGGTGCCCGACGCGGCCCGCGAGCCAGTCCTCGAGCAGGCCGATCCGGCCCGCGGCCCCTCCGGGCGAGAAGCGCTCGGCGAGCGCCGCGCCGATGTCCCGCGGCGAGACCGTGCCGTCGAAGTCGCACAGGTACGCGAACGGCATGTCAGCGGGATCCCGGGCGGTCCTTCGCGGCGGCCGGCTCCGCGAGCGCGAACACGTCGCCCGCCCCCTTCGCGCGCCGCAGCACCTCCGCGGCCCTCTGGAACGCGGGGTCGTGGGCGAGCGCGTCGCGCACGGCGACGAGGCCGCGTGCCGGCGGCAGCGAATCGGACGCCACGGCCACGTCGGGCACGATGCCGCCGCCGCCGCGCAGCGTGCGCCCGCGCTTCGTGTGGAAGACGGGCCTCGCGGCCGAATCCGCGGACGCGCTGTCGGCCGGCGCGGCCTCCGTGTCGTCCACCTCTTCGTCGTCGTCGGCCGAGTCGGCGGCGGCTTCGAGCTTCTGGATCGAGCGGCCGAGCGGCGTGTGGTAGCGGGCCGTCGTCAGCTTCACCGCGCCCGCGCCGTTGCGCAGCGGGAACAGGCTCTGCACCGTGCCCTTCCCGTAGGTGTCCTGGCCCACGACGAGCGCGCGGTCGTGGTCCTGCAGCGCGCCGGCGAGGACCTCGGCCGCCGAGGCGCTGGCGCCGTCCACCAGCACCGCCATCGGCCACGACACGGGGCGCGCGTCCTTCGCGACCGCCAGCCGGTGTTCGTCGCTCGGCTGCCGCCCCTCGGTGTAGGTCACCAGCGCGCCCGCGGGCAGGAACGAGCCCGCGACGCCGACCGCCTGGTCCACGAGCCCGCCGGGATTGCCGCGCAGGTCCACGACCACGCTGCGCGCGCCCTCGCGCTTCAGCGATTCGAGCGCCGCCGCGACCTCGCCGGTCGCGTGCTCGTTGAACGTCGAGAGCCGCAGGTAGCCGACACCGCCGGGCATCACGAGCACGTTGCGCACCGCCGGGACCTCGACGCGCGCGCGCGTGACCGCGAACTCGCGCTCGTGCGGCTCGTGCCCGCGCAGCACCGACAGCTTCACGCTCGTGCCGAGGTCGCCGTGCAGCTTCCCGGCCATCTCGGGCGGGCCCAGCCCCCAGGTGGACCGGCCGTCGATACGCGTGATCACGTCGCCGGCCTCGAGCCCCGCCTCCCACGCCGGCGAGCCCTCGACCGGCGCGATCACGACGGGCCAGCCGTCGCGCTGGTCCAGGTACACGCCGACGCCGTCGAACTCGCCCGCGAGCGCGTTGTGGAACGCGTCCCACTCGTGCTGGTCCATGTACTCGGAGTAGGGATCGAGGCTGCGCAGCATGCCGCGCATGCCGCCCTCGACCAGCGGTCCGGTCTGCACCTCGTCGACGTAGTTCGTCTGCACGGCGTGCAGCACCTCGACGAACAGGTCGAGGTTCGCGTACAGGCCGCCCGCGGCGCGGCCGCGGCCCGCCCACCAGCCGAGGGCGAACAGGACGGCGAGCAGCACGCCCAGCAGGATGCGACGGCGGATCAAGGCACCTCCGGGATCGCCCCGCGTGCGGCCGCGCGGAGCCGGAAAAGCGGCGGGAAACTCGGGCAGGGACTATAGCACGCGTCGACCCGCGGACGGTTCGCCGGCGGCGGCGCGAAAAGGTCCGGGAGGCGTCAGGCGCGAACGCGCGGCAGCCGCGGCCCGACGGCTTCCCACACGCGCGATTCGAGCTCGTCCGCGCCGACGGCGGCATCGAGCACGCGCCAGCGCTCGGGCTCGGCCGTGGCCAGCTCCAGGTAGCGTGCGCGCACGCGTTCGTGGAACTCCGCCGGCTCGCGGTCCAGCCGGTTCGCCGCGCCCGCCGCCGTGTGCCGGCGTTCGAGCCCGGTCGCGACGGGCAGGTCGAAGAGCAGCGTGAGCACCGGCACGAGCCCGCCGGTGGCTTCGCGGTTCCAGCCCGCGAGCATCGCGTGGTCGAGGCCGCGCCCGCCGCCCTGGTACGCGAGCGTGCTGTCGCCGTAGCGGTCGCACAGCACGATGCGGCCCGCCGCGAGCGCGGGCCGCAGCACGGTCGCCGCGAGTTGCGCGCGCGCCGCGACCATGAGCAGCGCCTCGGTGAGCGGCGCCGGGCGCCGCTCGTGGTCCAGCAGCAGCGCGCGGATGCCCTCGCCGACGGGCGTGCCGCCCGGCTCGCGCGTGACGAGCGGGTCGAGCCCGCTCGCGCGCAGCCGCGCGGCGAGCCGTGCGACCTGGGTGGACTTGCCCGAGCCCTCGCCGCCTTCGAACGTGACGAAGAGCCCGGGCATGGGCCTACTTCGCGCGCGCCTTCGCGCGCGAGCGCTTCTTCGGCGCCGCCTTGGCCGCCGGCATCGCGGCCGGCTTGCCGTTCGCGTGGCCGTTCGCCGACGGGCCCTTGCGGGCCGCCTTCACGACCGGCTTCTTCTCGCGGACCAGCGTCGGGGCGTGGACCTTCAGCTTCGCCTCGGTGCCCTTCGGGTCCTTGATGTAGGCCTCGACCAGCTCGCGGGCGGTGTCGTCCGGGATCTGCACCGGCGGCGACTTCTTGAAGTACGACGACGGCGCGACCAGCGCGCCCTTGAGCCCGTGGTCGAGCGCGAGCTTCGCGCAGCGCACGGCGTCGATCACGATGCCCGCCGAGTTGGGCGAGTCCCACACCTCGAGCTTCATCTCGAGGTTGAGCGGCACGTCACCGAACGTCGTGCCCTCCATCCGGATGTGGCACCACTTGCGGTCCTTGAGCCACGGCACGTAGTCGCTCGGGCCGACGTGGATGTCGTCCTCGTGCAGCTCGTACGGCATGATGCTGGTGACGGCGCGCGTCTTGGAGATCTTCTTCGACTCGAGGCGCTCGCGCTCGAGCATGTTGAGGAAGTCAGTGTTGCCGCCGAAGTTGAGCTGGTAGGTGCGGTCGATGCGCACCGCGCGGTCCACGAACAGCCGCGTCAGCACGCGGTGCGTGATGGTCGCGCCGACCTGCGACTTGATGTCGTCGCCGATCACCGGCAGGCCGCGCTTCTCGAACCGCTGCTGCCAGTACTTCTCGCGCGCGATGAACACCGGGATGCAGTTCACGAACGCGCAACCCGCCTCGAGCACCTGCTCGACGTACCACTTGGTGGCCTCCTCGGAGCCCACCGGCAGGTAGTTCACGACCACGTCGGTCTGCGTGTCCTTGAGCAGCTTCACGATGTCGACGGTCGAACCCGGCGCCTTCTGGATGATCTTCGACAGGTACTTGCCGAGGCCGTCGTGCGTCATGCCGCGCTGCACCTGCACGCCCATCCGCGGGACCTTGGCGAACGTGTAGGTGTTGTTCGGCCACTCGGTGATGGCCTGCGAGACGTCCTTGCCGACCTTGTTCTTGTCGATGTCGATGGCGGCCACGATCTCGACGTCGCGGATGTGGTAGCCGCCGAGGTTCACGTGCATGAGCCCCGGGATGCGATCCGTCTCCTTCGCGTTCCGGTAGTAATGCAGACCCTGCACGAACGAGGACGCACAGTTCCCCACGCCGATGATCGCGACTCGAACCTTGCCCATCGAGACCAGACCTCCTATCCGTCCTGACCCGCTCCGCGGGTGAGCTTCCAGACGTGGACGACGCGCTGCGCCGCCGTGACGAACGAGAGCAGCGCCAGCAGCAGCAACGCGCCGGACATCGCCCAGAACACCTTGAGCAGGCCGGCGACGATGAGCAGCGTCAGCCGCTCCGGACGCTCGAACCAGCCCACCTTGCACGACAGCCCGAGCCCTTCGGCGCGAGCGCGCGTGTACGACACCATGAACGAACCGAGCCCGGCGACCATCGCGGTGACGGCCAGCACCGCCCAGGTCTCCGGCCGCAGTCCCATCGCGAACTGGGTCAGCACCAGCTTCTGATCGAACACCAGCGCCAGCAGGTTGCGGACGTAGAAGCCGGCGATGCCGATCAGCACGAAGCCCTCGGCCACGCGGTCGAGCGTCGAGTCGAAGAACGCGCCGAAGCGCGTCTCGCCGCCCGACGTGCGCGCGACCTGGCCGTCGAGGATGTCGCACAGCCCGGCCAGCAGCAGGAACAGCGCGCCGAGGCGCGAGTGCGCGTCGAAGAACGCGTAGGCGGCGAGCAGGCTCAGCAGCAGGCCGGCGACCGTCAGGTGGTCGGCCCGCACGCCGATCCCCACCAGCGCGCGCACCAGCGGATCCAGCACCGCGTGCGCGCCGACGCGCAGGCGCTCCTTGAGCGCGCGCAGCCCGTCGGGGCGCGGCGCGGACGCGGGCGTGGGCACGAACGAATCGGGCGC
>CAZIXL010000139.1:0-7332 GCA_964542885.1 uncultured bacterium | reverse complement strand
AGCACGAACGGCCGCTCGCGATCGGGCGCGTGCCCGGGCTGCTTCGCGTAGATGCGGATGCGGTCGAGGTCCTGCCAGAGCGCGGCGCGCAGCGCCTCGAGCCCGGCGCCGGTCGTCGCCGACACCACGTGCACGGGCCACGACGGATCGAGCGCCGTGCGCACGAGGTCGCCCAGCGTGCCGTCGCCGTCCAGGTCCGACTTGGCGAGCACGGCCCGCACGGGATGCACGACGGCCCACGGGTGCGCGTCGCCGGGCGGCGGCGCGCTCCGGGCCCGCACCCTCGCGCGCTCGAGCAGGGCGCGCACGGCGGCGAGATCGTCGTCGAACGCGCCGTCGTCGGGGTCGAGCACGACCAGCACGCCGTCGGCGTTCCGCACCAGGTTCGTCATCCAGGCTTCGGTGTGCTGCGGGCTCACGGGCGGCGTGTCGACGAGCTGCACCTGCAGGTCCTCGAACGCCATCATGCCGGGCAGCGCCGCGCGCGTGGTGAACGGATACGGCGCGACCTCGGGATGCGCGTGCGTGAGCGCGGCGAGCAGGGCGCTCTTGCCCGCGTTCGGCGGCCCCACCAGCACCCACTGCCCGGCGCCCTCGCGGTGCACGTGCCCGGGCTCGTCGTGCCGCGCGGCGCCGCGGTGCGTGTGCGCGCCTTCTTCCTCGAGCCTGGCGAGGCGCTTCTTGAGGTCGGCGTAGAGCTTCTCGGTGCCCTTGTGCTTGGGCAGCAGCGCCAGCATCTCGCGCAGGGCGTCGAGCTTCCCGTCGTGCGTGGCGGCGGCGCGGAACCGCTCCTCCGCCTGCTTGTACTGCGGCGTGAGGTTCGCTGGCATGGGCGGAGCATAGTCCCGCCCCGCGCACGCCGGACGGGCCGGTCCGGACCGTTGCCCGGCGGGAGCAGGCCGCGCGGCGGGCACGGTCCGCGCGCTCGCGACTGGCCACGCGGGGGAGTCGTTCGTTAGTTTGCTGGCCCGGCCGCCGCCTCGTTCCCGCCGCCCGGAGATGCCCTTGTCCCGAAAGCGCCCCCCGCAGCACCGGCCGCACGGCGCGCACGCCGCGCCGAAGCGGCGCGCGCCGCGCCCCGCGCCCGCGTGGCTCGCGCCGGCGCTCGTGTACGCGGTGCCGGTGATCGCCGCGCTGTGGGTGCACCGCGGCGCGCTGGCGGCGTTCTTCACGACCGACGACCTGATCCTGCTCGAGCGCGCGAGCGGCCTCGCGCCGTTTCCGGCCACGCTCTGGCGCTGGCTCCCGGGACACGCGTACTTCCGGTTGCTGTGGCCCGTGTTCGGCACGCACCCGTTCGGCTGGCACCTGGTGGGCTGGCTACTGCACGGCGTCGCGACGCTGCTGGTGGCGAAGTGGGCCCGGCGCCTGGGCGCGAGGCGTTCGGTCGCGGCGCTCGCGGCCCTGCTGTTCGGTACGACCGCGCGCGCGCGCACGGTGGTGTGGCAGGTGACGGGCGTCGGGCAGGAGCTGGGCACGGTGTTCGCGCTGCTCGCGCTGGTGCAGCTCGCCGACGTGGCGCCGCGCTTCCGCCGCGCGGCCGGTGCGTGGCACGCGGCGGCGCTGCTGAGCCTCGAGAGCGCCGCCCTCGCGCCGCTGGCTGCGCTGGCCGGCTACGCGACGGCGGCCGAGCGAAGGTTGCGGCTTCGCGAAGTCGGGGTGGCGCTCGTGCTGTCGGCCGCCATGTGGGCGTACATCCTGATCGCGCGCGGCTCGACGGGCTCGCTCGGGGGCGACGCGTACGCGTTCGGTCTCGGCTGGCACGTGGTCCAGCACCTGCTCACCTACACGCTCTGGTCGGCCGACTTCGTGCACCTGTCGAACGCCATCGCGATCCCGCCGCCGCCGGCGTGGGCGGGCGTCGCGGTCGTCCTGCTGCTGGTCCTCGCGGGCGGGGCGTGGCGCTCGCGGTCGCGGCCGATGCGGGCGGGGCTGGTGCTGTGGCTCGCGACGCTCCTGCCGGTGCTGCCGCTCGTGCACGCGACCTACGAGCACTACCTGTACCTGCCGCGCGCGGGCTTCGCGCTCGCGGTGGCGGTGCTGGTGGCGGGCGGCTCGCACCGCCGGCTGGCCTACGCGCTCGCCGGCTTCCTCGCGGCGGTGCAGGTGCTGACGGCGGGCCTCTACCTGGGCGCGATGAGCCACGTGATGGTGCGGACCGTGGACCTGCCGCGTGACTCGTTCCTGCGCCGCATGGAGGTGATCCGCAACGCGGCGGCGAGCGTGCAGGGCCGCCTCGGCCCGGGCCCGGTGTCGCTCGACGTGTACACGCCGCCGGGCGCACTGAGGTCGTTCGACTCGCGCACGGGTGCCGAGGTCACGCGGCCGTCGGAGTACGAGTTCAGGCAGAACCTGGTCGAGGCGGTGCTCGACGAGGGTCGAGGCCTGCGCGTCTTCGAGCCGGCGATCCACGACGTGCGCTTCCTCGAGCTGCCGGCGGGGCCCGACAGCGGCCGCGTGCTGGCCACGAACCTGGGCGACGGCCGCCTGGAGTTCCACGGCACGGCGCCCGGCGCGCACGAGGCCATGGCCGCCTTCTGGGCGTCGCACGGCTACGCGGCGGCGGCCGACGAGTACCGCGCGGCGGTGGCGCACGTGGACTCGCTGGCCCGCTCGCGGCCGGCGGGCGTGTCGCGCCGCTAGGAAGTCGCCCCGCGCGCCCCGCGCGCTCGACGTGCCCGCGGGCACGGGTAAGATGCCCGGGCGCTCCGCGCCGAACGTCCCGATCCCGGAGACCCTCCATGGCACTGGTCGAAACGCAACGCGAAGGCGCGCTCGCGCGCGTCTGGTTCAACCGTCCCGAGGTCCACAACGCGCTCTCGGCGGAGCTGGGCGCCGAGCTGGCCGCGACGCTGCACGCGCTCGCCCACGACGACGGCGTGCGCTGCGTGGTGCTCGGCGGCCGCGGCCCGTCGTTCTGCGCGGGTGCCGACATCGGCCAGATGAAGGAGAACGCGAACGCGACGTTCGAGCAGAACCTGGCCGAGGCCGAGAAGCTGGGCGGGGTCTTCGCGGCGCTCGGGGACTTTCCCAAGCCGGTCGTGGGCCGCGTGCACGGCGGCGTCTACGGTGGCGGGGTGGGTTTCGCGTGCGCCTGCGACATCACGGTGGCGGCGGACGACGCGAAGTTCGGCCTCACGGAGGTGCGCCTGGGCATCCTGCCGGGCATCATCTCGCCCTACGTCCTGCGCCGGCTGGGCGACCGCGTGGCGCGCGAGCTGATGCTGACGGGCGAGCGCTTCGACGCGCGGCGCGCGCTCGAGCTGGGCCTGGTGCACCACGTGGTGCCGGCGTCGGAGCTGGACGCGAAGGTCGCCGAACGCGCCACCGAACTCCTGAAGGGCGGCCCGCACGCGCAGCGGCGCATCAAGACGATGCTCGAGCTGTGGGGCGAGTCCTCGTGGGAGGAATACCGCGCGGCGCTGCCGCGCACGCTCGCCGAGGTCCGCGGCGGCGAAGAGGCCCGCGACGGGCTGGCGGCGTTCTTCGAGAAGCGCAAGCCGCGCTGGATGGAGTAGGGGCGCGGGCCCTTCCTGTCCCGGGTGCCGCGCGTGGCCGGAGTTCGGGCCGGCCCGGCCGCGCGCCCGTCGCCGCGCGGACCGTCGCCGCGCGGACCTGCGCTCGCCGGGCGCGTGCGCTACATTGCGCGCGGCCATGTTCAAGAAAGTGCTGATCGCCAACCGCGGCGAGATCGCCTGCCGCATCGCCGCCACGCTGCACGAAATGGGCATCCGGTCCGTGGCGGTCTTCTCGGAGGCCGACCGCGGCGCCATGCACACGCGCGTGTGCGACGAGGCGTTCCTCGTCGGGCCCGCCGAGGCGCGCGCCTCGTACCTGAACGTGGCGGCGATCCTCGAGGCCGCGAAGGCGAGCGGCGCCGGGGCGATCCATCCGGGGTTCGGGTTCCTGGCCGAGAACGCCGCGTTCGCCGAGGCCGTCGAGGCCGCCGGACTCGTGTTCGTCGGCCCGACCCCCGGGCAGATCCGGCAGATGGGCGACAAGCGCGCCGCGCGCGCCGTCGCCGCGCAGGCCGGCGTGCCCATCGTGCCCGGCGCCGAGGGCTCCGACGTGGACTCGCTCGCGCAGTCGGCGCGTTCGATCGGCTACCCCGTCATGGTCAAGGCCGCGCTCGGCGGCGGCGGCAAGGGCATGCGCGCCGTGGCCAACGAGCCCGAGTTGCGCGAAGCCGTCGAGTCCGCGCGCCGCGTCGCGCAGTCCGCGTTCGGCGACGCCGCCGTGTACCTGGAGAAGCGCCTCGAGCACGCGCGGCACGTCGAGGTGCAGGTCGTGGGCGATGGGCAGGGCAAGGCCGTGCACCTGTTCGAGCGCGAGTGCTCGGTGCAGCGGCGCCACCAGAAGGTGATCGAGGAGGCGCCCTCGGCCGTGCTCACCTCCCGGCAGCGCGTCGAGATGACCGCCGCCGCGGTGCGGCTGGCCGAGGCCGTGAAGTACCGCGGCGCCGGCACGATCGAGATGCTGCTCGCCGCCGACGGCACGTTCTACTTCCTCGAGATGAACACGCGGCTCCAGGTCGAGCACCCCGTGACCGAGTTCATCACCGGCGTCGACCTGGTACGCACCCAGCTGCACGTGGCGGCCACCGGCTCGCTGCCGTTCGGGCAGGACGCGCTGCGCCACCGCGGGCACGCGATCGAGGCGCGCGTCTACGCCGAGGACGCCGCCAACGGCTTCCTGCCGCAGTCCGGCACCGCCGTGCGCGTGCGCTGGCCGCACGGGCCGTTCGCGCGCGTGGACCGGGGCATCGAAGCCGGCGACGAGGTCACGGTGCACTACGACCCCATGCTCGCGAAGATCGTCACGTACGGGCCCACGCGCGATGTCGCGCTCGCGCGCCTGGCGGGTGCGCTCGACGCCACGCGCGTGCACGGCGTGATCACCAACCTGCCGTTCCTGCGCGCCCTCGTGCGCTCGCCCGCGTTCGCCAGGGCCGAGTTCGACACCGAGTGGATCGAGCGCGAGTTCCTCCCGGGCTTCGAGCCCATGATGCGCGCGCCCGTGCCCGACCTGGCGGTCGCCGCCGCGGCGCTCGCCGAGGCCATGGGCCTCGGGCGCGAAGCCGCGGGCCCCGGCGGCGCGAAGAGCGAGCCGCCGCGCGACCCGTTCCTGACGCTCGGACCCTGGCGCGCCCCGGGGAGCGGGTCGTGAAGAGCGCGTGGCGCGATGGCGACCGCGTGCGCGCGGTCGAGCTGGAACCGCGCGGCGGCGCGATCTGGCGCGTGCGCGTGGACGGCGCGGAGTTCGACGTCGCCGCCGAGGCGCTCGCGAACGGCCGCATGCGGCTGCGCACCGACAGTGGCGACACCGTTGCCGAGGTCACGGTCGTGGGCGCGCGGCGCTTCGTGCGCCTCGGCACGCTCGAGTTCGTCCTCGACCGCGACGCGACCGTGCGCGGCAAGGGCGGCCGGCTGCAGCAGGGCATGACCGCGCCCATGACCGGCGTGGTCACGCGCGTGCTCGTCGAGCCCGGTGACCCCGTCACGAAGGGCCAGCCGCTCGTCGCCCTCGAGGCGATGAAGATGGAGCACATGATCCGGGCGCCGCGCGACGGGCGCGTGAAGGTCGTGCTCGCCGGGCCGGGCGCCATGGTCCAGGGCGGCGACGAGCTCGTGGAGCTGGATCCCGAAGCCGGCGCCTGACCGGCGCGCGCCGCCGGCCGCCCGTGCGCCCCGCGTTCGCCCGCCCGCGCCTGCGCCCGCCGACTGCAACGCGGCTGGCCGTGCGCGCTTCCGGGCCTGAAACCGGCGACGGGCGCACGGCCCCTCGCGCCGCGAATCAGCGCTGCACGTCGCCTCGCGCCTTGCCGATACCCTGCACGCGCGAGGCGCGGACCATGCAGGAAGCGGTGGAACCGTGCAGGCCGCTTTGGTACGTTTTCGGCGCCGCAGGCTGCACGTGGCGTCGAGACGCCCACCCTCTCGGAGGAGGTTGGCGTCCGTTGAGCAGAGAACCAGGGCAACCGGAGTTGGCCTACCGACTCGCCGTTACAAGCCCGTCGCGACTCGAGCTCTTGACCCGGCTCCCACGCAGGGAGTCACACGGTCAGGAGTTTTGTGCTTTGACGGGCCGGAGAATCGCAGCGTGATCGTCCGCAAGTTCCCCATCGAGCATCTCGATCCCATCTCACTGCTGGGCCAGAACGATTCCAATCTTCGCCAGATCGAACGGGCCATCCCGGTGCGCATCACCCTGCGCGACGGGACGCTCACCGTGGCCGGCGAGGAGGACGACGTGACCCCGGCGGCGTCCGCGATCAGCGAGCTGGTTCAGCTCGTCGAGCGCGGCCGAGTCATCGAGGAGGCAGACGTGGCGACGGCACTCGGACGCCGGTATCGCGATCGCGACGAGGAGAACGGCCGGAACGGGAACGGGCACGCCCGTCCCAGCCTGGTCGAGGCCTACGACGGTGCGCCCGGCTACACGTTCGACCGGAAGGCGGTGCGCCCGCGCACGCCGACCCAGGCGCTGTACCTGAAGGCGCTCGAGTCGAGCGACGTCGTGTTCGGCATCGGGCCGGCCGGCACCGGCAAGACCTACCTCGCCGTGGCGGCGGCCGTCGCGGCCCTGCGCAGCAAGAAGGTGGACCGCATCATCCTCGTGCGCCCCGCGGTCGAAGCGGGCGAGAGCCTGGGCTTCCTGCCCGGCGACATGCAGGAGAAGGTCGACCCGTACCTGCGCCCGATGTACGACGCGCTGGCGGACCTCATGTCGTACGACAAGATGCGCCGCTTCCTGGAGATGGGCGTCATCGAGATCGCGCCGCTCGCGTTCATGCGCGGGCGAACGCTCAGCAACGCGTACGTCATCCTCGACGAGGCGCAGAACACCACCGTGCGCCAGATGAAAATGTTCCTCACGCGCATGGGCGTGAACTCGCGCGCCGTGATCACGGGCGACCTCACTCAGATCGACCTGCGCGATCCCGAGACCTCCGGCCTCGTGAAGATCCAGTCGATCCTGGGCCACGTGCCCGAGATCAAGTTCGTGTACTTCCATCCCGAGGACGTGGTCCGGCACCGGCTCGTGCGCGACATCATCCACGCGTTCGACACCTGGCATTCGCGTTCCGGCTCGGACACGGAGGACGGGGTCGGCACCAGCCTCGATCCGCAGGGCGGCGAGACCGGGGAGGCCGCCCCGACCGCGGAATCCGCGGCCGAGCCCGCGGGTGACGGCGAGGGCGCGGGCGCGTAGAGTCCCCGCGTTCCACCACCACACGGGAGCCACCACCTGAGTACACAGGATCTGGGGACGGTCCCCGCGCTGCCGGATCGCGCGCGGCCGTTCCGCTGGGGCTACTACGCCGCCCGTTTC
>CAZIXL010000138.1:0-7353 GCA_964542885.1 uncultured bacterium | reverse complement strand
CGGCTTCAGGACGTCGCTCCCGAGCGAAGGGGACGCGCCCCGTCCGGGCGATCGGCGGGTCTCGTTCGCGCGCGCAACCCATGCTCCGCCAGGAGGTGCGCCGTGCAACGCATGCGCTTCGTACTCGTACCCGCACTCGGCCTCGTGTTCGCCGCCGCCACCACGTTCGCGATGGAGGCTCTGCCGAAGAGGGTGCCCGTTCCCGCGAACAACCCGATGACCGCGGCCAAGGTCGAGCTCGGCAAGCGGCTCTACTTCGACCCGCGCCTGTCGGCGACCGGCACCGTCTCGTGCAACTCGTGCCACAACGTGATGGAGGCGGGCGAGGACGACCGCGCCGTCTCGCTCGGCGTCGACGGGAAGAAGGGCGGCCGTTCGGCACCCACCGTGTGGAACGCCGCCTTCCTCTCGGTCCAGTTCTGGGACGGCCGCGCCGCCTCGCTCGAGGAGCAGGCCAAGGGGCCGATGGTGAACCCCGTCGAGATGGGCATGCCCGACCACGCGTCGGTCGTGAAGCGCATCGCCTCGATCCCCGGCTACGTGAACGCCTTCCGCGACGTGTTCGGCGGCAGGGACCCGGTGACGATCGACCATGCGGCCATGGCGATCGCGGCGTACGAGCGCACGCTCGTCACCCCGAACGCGCCGTTCGACCGCTGGAAGGCCGGCGACGCGAAGGCCCTGTCGGCCCAGGCGCTCGCGGGCATGAAGCGCGTCGAGACGCTCGGGTGCACGACCTGCCACAGCGGCCCCGTGTTCGCCGGTCCCGCGATGCCCGAGGGGCAGGGCTTCTTCATGAAGTTCCCGGCGATGGCGGGCAGCGCCTACGACACGAAGTACGCGCTCACCGACGATCCCGGCCGCTTCTCGGTCACGAAGTCCGAGTCCGACCGCGGCACGTGGCGCGTTTCGCAGTGGCGGAACGTGGCCGTGACGGCGCCGTACTTCCACAACGGCTCGGTCGGAACGCTCGACGAGGCCGTGCGCGTGATGGCGAAGACCCAGCTCGGGCGCGACCTGAAGCCCGAGGAATCCGCCGAGGTCGTGGCCTTCCTCCACTCGCTCACCGGCGACTTCCCGCAGCAGACCATGCCGCGCCTGCCGGTGATGCCCGAACGCAGCGTGGTCCGCTAGGCCCTCGCCGGCGGAACGAAACAGGGGCGGCCCGCCCGGGCCGCCCCCGCGTGTCGGCGACGCGGCGCGCGTTCAGCGCGCGCCGGCCGGCGTGGCCAGCGACTTCGGGATCGCCGCGAACGCCTGCTCGAGGTCCGCGAGCAGGTCCGGCACGTCCTCGATGCCGACCGAGTAGCGCACGAGGCCGTCGGTGATGCCGGCCTCGAGCCGGTCCGCGTGCGGGACGCCGGCGTGCGTCATCGACGCCGGGTGCTCGATCAGCGTCTCGACGCCACCGAGCGAGACGGCCAGCGTGGCGAGCTTCACGTGGTCCATCACGGCGCGTCCCGCCTCGAGCCCGCCCTTCAGCTCGAACGCGATCATCGAGCCGAAGCCCGACATCTGCCGGCGGGCCAGTTCGTGCTGCGGGTGCGAGGGCAGGCCGATGTAGCGCACCCACGCCACCTCGGGCCGCGCCTCGAGCCAGCGCGCGATCTCGATCGCGCCCTTCTGCGCGCGCTCGATGCGGATGCCGAGGGTCTTGAGGCCCCGCAGCACGAGGAACGCCTGGTGCGGGTCCATGTTCGAGCCCAGGTTGATCATCAGCGGCCGGATCCGGCGATCCATCTCGGCGGTCTTCGACACGATCAGCCCGCCGACCACGTCGGCGTGGCCGTTGATGAACTTGGTGACCGAGTGCAGCACGACGTCGGCGCCCAGCTCGAGCGGGCGCTGCAGGTACGGGCTCGCGAACGTGTTGTCCACGACGAGCGCGGCCCCGTGCGCCTTCGCGACCTGCGCCACGGCGCGCAGGTCGGTGACCTGCATGGACGGGTTGGAGGGCGTCTCGACGTACACGAGCCTCGTCTTCGGCGTCATCGCCCGCTTCACGTTCTCGATGTCGGTCGTGTCGACGAACGTGGCCGTGACCCCGAAGCGGTGCAGGTGCTTCTCGACGAGCAGCCGCGAGGGTCCGTAGACCGAGGCGGTGCTCACCATGTGCGCGCCCTGCTCGAGCAGCGCCATGTACACGGCCGAGACCGCGCCCATGCCGGAGCTGGTGGCGATGCCCGCGTGCCCGCCCTCGAGCTGGGCGACGCAGTCCTCGAGCGCGCGGATGGTGGGATTGCCGAGGCGCGTGTAGATGAAGCCGTCCTCGGTGCCGCCGAACAGCGCCGCGCCGTGACGGGCGTCGTGGAACGCGAACGTCGACGTCTGGTAGATGGGAACGGCGACGGAGCCGGTGTGGTCGGGGTGGTAGCCGGCGTGCACGAGCTTGGTGTGGAAGCCCTGGCTCGGTGTGTCCATGGGAATGGTCCTCGCGGTGCGGCGGTTCGGGGCCCGGCGGGAACGTGGTGGACCCGGGCTCCGCCCCCAACGCGCGGGGACCGGGTGGCGATGTCGGTACGGACGATGCCGACAGGCTACACCCATTGTCGGCCGGCGGTCCCCGGGCCCGAAGGACCGGTGTTCCCCGGCCGGGGGGACCGCGCTTCGCGAATCCTCGCGCCGAGCGGAGTCTCCCACCCACGTCCCCGACCGTTCCGCTCGTTCCTTCCGCCGCGGAGGCTGCACATGAGCCGAGTCGTCGTCCTGGGATCGGGTGTCTCCGGGCACACCGCCGCCGCGTTCGCCCGCCGCTGGCTCCCGCGCCGCGACGAGGTGGTGGTGATCTCGCCCCGCGACACCTACAACTGGATCCCGTCGAACATCTGGGTCGGCGTGGGCCTCATGCAGCCGCGCCAGGTCACGTTCCCGCTCGCGCCCGTCTACGCGAAAGCCGGGATCGAGTTCAAGCAGGCGCGCGCCGTCGAGATTCACCCCGACGGCCGCGAGGGCGACCCGGCGCCGTACGTGGTCGCCGAGTCGACGCGGCCCGGGCACCAGGGCGAGCGCGAGGACGTCCGCTACGACTTCCTGATCAACGCCACGGGACCGAAGCTGCATTTCGACGCCACGCCGGGCATGGGGCCGGGCCGCAACAGCCTGTCGGTCTGCACCGAGTCGCACGCGCACGAAACGGCCGGCGCGCTGGCGACCGCGGTCGAGCGCATGCGCCGCGGCGAGCGCCAGCGGTTCCTGATCGGCACCGGCCACGGCGGCTGCACGTGCCAGGGCGCGGCGTTCGAGTACGTCGTCAACCTGGAGTTCGAGCTCCGCGCGCGCGGCGTGCGCGACAGGGCCGACATCACCTGGATCTCGAACGAGTACGAGCTGGGCGACTTCGGCATGGGCGGCATGCACGTCCGGCGCGGCGGCTACGTGACGCCGAGCAAGATCTTCACCGAATCGCTGTTCGCCGAGCGCGGGCTGCGCTGGATCACGCGCGCGCACGTGCAGCAGGTCGACGCGGGCGAGGCCCGGTACGTCACGCTCGAGGGCGACGAGCGCTCGCAGGCGTTCGACTTCGCCATGCTGCTGCCGCCGTTCACGGGCGTGGGCCTGAAGGCCGTCGGCCGCGACGGCGCCGACCTGACCGCGGCGATGTTCCAGCCGAACGGGTTCATGAAGGTCGACGCCGACTACGCGGCGAAGCCCTACGAGCAGTGGTCGGCGCGCGACTGGCCGCGCACGTACCAGTCGCCCACGCACCGCAACGTGTTCGCGGCGGGCATCGCGTTCGCGCCCCCGCACGCGATCTCGCGGCCGCAGAAGAATCCCGACGGCATCCTCATCGCGCCTGCGCCGCCGCGTACCGGCATGCCCTCGGCCATGATCGGCAAGGCCGTGGCCCGGAACGTGGTCGGCATGCTGCGCGGCGCGAGCGGCCCGAAGCACACCGCGTCGATGGCCGAGATGGGCGCGGCGTGCGTGGCCTCGGCCGGTGCGAATCCCTTCACCGGCACCGCGGCGTCGATGACCGTGTTCCCGATCGTGCCCGACTTCGAGCGCTTCCCGGAGTACGGCCGCGACCTCGACCTGACCTTCGGCGACATCGGGCTCGCGGGCCACTGGATCAAGATCGTTCTCCACCACCTCTTCCTCTACAAGGCCCGCCTGAATCCCGGGTGGAGCCTGATCCCGGAGTGACGCCATGGAGCAGGGGGACAAGCCGGCCACCGGCGCGCACCTGACCGAGTCGTTCTACGCGACCAAGCCGACCCGGTTCACGGTGTTCCTGCGCACGTTCGTGCCGTGGCAGATGGTGCGATTCGCGGTGATCAACCTGCGGATGCTGAAGCTGATCGGGATCAGCCACCGCGGGCACCGCTGAGCGCGTACGCGTGCGGGCGGCCACGCGCCGCCCGGCGCGTCAGGCGGCGTCGAGCCGCAGGCGGCCGACGAGCGCCGCGTAGCGCGGGTCGTGGCGGATCGGGTCGAGGCGCGGGTGGACGCGCAGGAACACGAGCCCCGTCGCGCCCTCCTCGACCGCGGTTTCGAGCCAGCGGAACGCGTCGTCGACGTCGCCGAGCGCGGCGTGCAGGGCGGCGATGCCCCACGCCGACACGACGCGCCGGCCCCGCGCGGCCACCAGCTCGGCGAGGATGCGGCGGGCCTCCGCCGTGTCGCCGCGGCTCGCCGCGAGGTGCGCGAGCCCGAACGACGGCATCGCCACGCCGCCGCCGAGCCGCCGGCCCTCCTCGTACTCGGCCCGCGCCTCGTCGAAGCGACCGAGGGCCTCGAGCGAGCGTGCGAGGTCCGTGTGCGCGCCGTCGAAGCGCGGGTCCAGCGCGATGGCCCGGCGGTAGTACTCGAGCGAGCGCTCGTACTCGCGCGCGTAGTAGAGCGCGTCGCCGACCACCGTGTGGATGATCATCGACAGCGGGTCGAGGCTCAGCGCCCGGAGCGCGGTCGCCTGCGCCTCGGCGTGCCGCTCGGTGCAGTAGTAGACACGCGTCAGTGCGGTGAGCGCGGTCGTCTGGCCGGGATTGAGCGCGATCGCGCGGCGCAGCGCGGCGATCGCGTCGGGGATGTCGCCCGCCCGGGCGTGCAGCAGGCCCAGCACCGCGTGCGCCTCGGCGTTCGACTCGTCGAGCGCGAGCGCGCGGTCGGCGGCGACCTGCGCCTGGGCGTTCGCCACCGCCGGGGGCGCCATGCCGCGCGCGGCGCGCGTCGTGTGCGCCTCGGCGAGTCCCGCCCACGCGTCGGCGTGCCCGGGATCCAGCTCGAGCGCGCGCTGGTAGTGCAGGACCGCCAGCTCGATGGCCTGGGGCGAGGTGGCCTCGGCGGCGTGCTTGCCCTTCAGGTACTCGATGTGGGCCTCGGCGTTCACCTCGCGCCGGCGCCCGAGCCGCGCCGCGTCACTCGAGCCGAGCCGCAGCGCGATCTCGCGCGCGACGGCCGCCGCGACCTGGCTCTGCAGTTCGAGCACGTCCTCGAGCTTGCGGTCGTAGCGCCCGCTCCACAGGGTCTCGTCGCGGCGCGCCGCGACCAGCGAGACGCTGATCCGCACGCGCTCGCCGACGAGCAGCGCCGAGCCCTCGAGGATCACGTCCACGTCCAGTTCGCGCGCGATCTCGGGCAGCGGCTTGGTGACGCCCTTGTACTGCATGGCGCTCCGGCGCGAGATCACGCGCAGGTCCTGCAGTCGGGCGAGGTCCGAGATCAGCGCCTCGGTCATGCCGTCGGCGAAGTACTCCTGCGCGGCGTCGCGCGACACGTTCTCGAGCGGCAGCACCGCGATCGAACGCAGCGCGTCGCGCGCCGGGGCCGCGGGCGCGGGCGCCGTCGGCGCGGCGGGCGCGCCGCCCGCGAGGGCCGCGAGCCCGGCCGCCAGCTCGCGCGCGTCCGCGAAGCGCACCGACGCCTGCTTGCTCAGGCAGCGCTCGACCAGCCGCACGAAGCCGGCCGGCAGGTCCGCGCGCCGCGCCGCGAGCGACGGCGGCTCGTCGCGCAGGATCGCCGAGCCGACGTCCGCCGACGTGGCGCCGGTGAACGGGCGGCGGCCCGCCGCCAGCTCGTACAGCACGACGCCCATCGAGTAGACGTCGGTGCGCGCGTCCACGGCCTGCCCGCGCACCTGCTCGGGCGACATGTAGGGCACCGTGCCCAGCACCTCGCCCTCGCGCGAGATCGCGTGCCGAGTGGGCGACGCGCTGTCGGACGGCTCGGCCCCGGCGGCGAGCATCCGGGCGAGCCCGAAGTCCAGCACCTTCACGCGCCCGTCGCGCGAGAGCATGACGTTCCGGGGCTTCAGGTCGCGATGGACCACGCCGCGCTCGTGCGCGGCCGCGAGCGCGTCGGCGAGCGGCGCCGCGATGGCGAGCAGGCGCTCGAGCGGCTGGCCGCCCTCGACGACGAGCGTCTCGAGCGTGGCGCCGTCCACCAGCTCCATCGTGAGGAACCGTACCGGCCCGTCCTGCTCGATCGAGTGCAGCACGACGATGTTCGGGTGGTTGAGCGCCGCGACCGTGCGCGCCTCGCGCTCGAAGCGCGCGAGCCGGTCCGGGTCCGCGGCGACCGCGCCGGGCAGCACCTTGATCGCGACCTCGCGCCCGAGCCGCGTGTCGCGCGCGCGGTACACCTCGCCCATGCCACCGGCCCCGAGGGCGGCGAGCACGTCGTAGTGGGCCAGGCGGGTGCCGGGTTCGATCGGCAGGTTCGGCTCCACGGAGGGGGAAGGGGCCACCGGCCCGCGCGCGGACCGGGGTGGATGAGCGGCGCGCAGCATAGCAGCGGGCGCACCTCGTCGCGGCCCGCCCTCCGGCCCTCGCGCCTGCGTCCGACCCGCGGCCTGCCTATACTGCGGCGCATGGCCCCCGAACCCGTCGCTCCACTGCTGCGCCACGCGCCCGCCACCGTGCACGGCCGCTATCTCGTCCGGCCCGCGGCCGCCGAAGGGCCCGCCTGCTGGCTCGTCGGCTTCCACGGCCAGGCCCAGACGGCCGAGGCCTTCCTCGCCTCGCTCGAACGCGTGCCGCGGAGCGGCGCCTGGCTGCTGGCGTCCGTGCAGGGCCTGAACCGCTACTACGCGGGGCGCTCGCAGGACGTGGTCGCGAACTGGATGACGCGCCAGGACCGCGAGCTGGCGATCGCCGACAACGTCGCGTGGGTCGACGGCGTGCTCGACGCGCTCGAGGCCGAGTTCGGGCCGCCGCGCGCGCTCGTGTTCGCGGGCTTCTCGCAGGGGGTCGCGATGGCCTACCGCGCCGGGCTGCTCGGCCGGCACGCGTGCGCGGCGCTCGTCGCCGGCTGCGGCGACGTGCCGCCCGAGCTCAAGGCGGGCGCCACGCGCGAGTGGCCGCACGTGCTGGTCGCGACCGGGCGCCACCCCGCGGTCGCCGGCCTCGACCTCGCGCG
>CAZIXL010000137.1:0-7372 GCA_964542885.1 uncultured bacterium | reverse complement strand
GTAGTTGGTGCCGCTGATGTACGTGCTGCCGGCCACGCCGACGCCGCGCCCGTACGGCAGGCGGCGGAACTTGTCCTTCCAGCCGGACTCGCGCTCGACCGCGTCGAGGCACTCGAGGAAACCGTTCGATGTGACGCGCAGCCCGTTCACGGTCTTCGTGTTCCCGCCCATCGCGTTCACGCGGCGCACGGCGATCAGGTCGAGGCCGACGGCCTCGGCGAGCTTGTCGAGCTGGCACTCGAACGCGAACCGCGGCTGCACCGAGCCGTGCCCGCGCTTGGGGCCGCACGCGGGCTTGTTCGTGAACACGCGCGTCGAATCGAAGCGGTAGGCCGGCAGCGCATACGGCGCGGTGAGCAGCTGCCCCGAGTAGTACGTGGTCACGAGCCCGAACGAGCTGTACGCGCCGCCGTCCAGGTGCACGACCGCGTCGGTGCCGGTGAGCTTGCCGTCGCGCCGGATCCCCGTGCGGTAGCGCATCCGCATCGGGTGGCGCCCGCGGTGCGCGTAGAAGACCTCCTCGCGCGTGTACAGGATCTTGACCGGGCGGCCCGTCAGCATGGCGAGCTTCGCCGCGCAGAACTCGAGCGAGAACGGCTCGGACTTGCCGCCGAACGCGCCGCCCACGACCGGCTGGATCACGCGCACGCGCTGCGTGGGCAGGCCGAGGATCTTGGCGAGGTCGCGGTGCAGGTAGTGCGCCACCTGCGTGCTCGACCACACGGTGAGGAAGCCGGTGGCGTCGAACTCGGCGACGCAGCAGTGCGGCTCGATCGGCGCGTGCGTCGAGCCTTCGTACCAGTACTCCGCCTCGACCACCGCGTCGCTGTTGGCGAGCGCCGCGTCGACCGGGCCGAACTCGAGGCGCACCTGCTTGCTGATGTTGCCCTCGCCGGCCTTCTCGTTCACCTGTCGTTCGGGATGCGCGAGCCCCTCGTCGATGCCGGTGACGGCCGGCAGCACTTCGTACTCGACGCGGATCGCGCGCAGCGCTTCCTCGGCCAGGAGCTCGGTGTCGGCCGCCACGGCGGCGATCGCGTCGCCCACGTAGCGCGCCTTCTCCGCGGCCAGGGCCTGCTCGTCCTCGGTCCACGGGATGATGCCGAACCAGCCGGGCAGGTCCTTGCCCGTGATCACCGCGTGCACGCCCGGCATCGCCAGGGCCGTCGAGGCGTCGATCGAAACGATGCGCGCGTGCGCGTGGATCGAGCGCAGCAGCTTCGCGTGCAGCATGCGCGGCAGCACCAGGTCGTCGGCGTACACGGCGCGCCCGGTGACCTTGGCGAGCCCCTCGACCTTGCGGTTCCGGCGGCCGATCGTCGTGAACGAGCCGCCGTTCGGCGGCCCCGTGCGGCCGTCCTCCCACTGCGGTGGGCGCAGGCGGTCCTCGCGCGGCATCGAGCGCCCCTTCGGGATCGCCATGCCGGGCTCGAGGACGTCGCTCATCGCGCCTCCCGCAGCTCGCGCGCCGCCAGCTCGACGGCCTCGAGGATCTTGGTGTAGCCGGTGCAGCGGCAGAGGTTCCCCGACAGCGCGTGCGCGATCTCGCCGCGCGTCGGGTTCGCGTTGCGCTCGAGCAGCGCGTACGCGCTCATGAGCATGCCGGGGGTGCAGAAGCCGCACTGGGCGCCGCCCGTGCGATCGAACGCGTCCTGCAGCGGGTGCGGCCGGCCGTGGTCGGCGAGCCCCTCGACCGTGGTCACCTCGTGACCCTGGGCCGCGAGCGCGAGCGTGATGCACGCGAGTACGGGCCGGCCGTCGACGAGGACGGTGCACGCGCCGCAGTCGCCCTTGTCGCAGCCCTGCTTGCTGCCGGTGAGGCCGAGCCGGTAGCGCAGCGCCTCGAGCAGCGTCGTGCCCGCCGTCACGGCGCATTCGCGCTCGTCACCGTTCACGCGCAGCCGGCAGACCAGGGTCTCGGGAGTCTCCAAAACGGGCGATCCTCGGGGAAGGAAGACGGACCGGGCGGCCGCGAATCCGCCGATTGAAGCCGCTTTCGCCCGGGAGTGTCAACGTCGGGTCCGGTGCTTGCCCGCTCCACGGGCGGCGTGCATCATCCGGCGCATGCACCCCACTTCCCCACGCCCCGATTCGATCTGGTGGACCGCGAAGGTTCCCGACTTCCCGCCCCTGGCGCAGGATCTCGACGCCGACGTGCTGATCGTCGGCGGCGGCGTCGCCGGCCTGACGCTCGCCTACACGCTCGCCGAGCAGGGCGCGATGGTCGGCCTGCTCGAGCAGGACCGCCTCGCCTCCGGCGCGAGCGGAGCCAACGTGGGCTTCCTGCTCGCCGCGCCCGCCGAGCCGTACGCCGAGCGCATCGCGCTCTGGGGCCGCGACGGCGCGCGCGCCGTGCTGCACATCGGCCGCCGCAACCACCAGCGCGTGCGCCAGCTCGTGCAGTCGTTGGGCATCGACTGCGACTACCAGCAGACCGGCTCGCTGCGGCTCACGCGCACGCACGAGGAGAGCGAGGACCTGCGCGGTTCGCTCCCCGAGCTGCGCCACGACGGCTTCCCGATGCGCGAGATCGCCGTCGCCGACGCCGTGCCCGCGCACGCGGCGGACGCGTTCGACGCGGCGTTCGAGGTGCCCGAGGACGGCATGCTGCACCCCGTGCGCTTCCTGCACGGCGTCGCGGTCGCGGCGCTCGAGAAGGGCGCGCGGCTCTTCCCGCACACGCGCGTCGAGTCGGCGCGCTGGCAGGCGGGCCTGTGGGAGGTGCGGGCCGGTGCGCACGTGGCGCGCGCGCGCACGCTCGTGCTGGCCACGAACGCGCTCACGCCGCGCCTGCTGCCCCACCTCGCGCCGGTGATCGCGCCGCGCCGCGGCCAGGTGCTGGCCACCGCGCCGCTCGACGTGACCGTGACCTCGCGACCGACCTACGCGCACTGGGGCTACCAGTACTGGCGCCAGACCCCCGACGGCCGGCTCGTGATCGGCGGCTGGCGCGACACCGACTTCGACGCCGAGGCCACCGATTCGCTCGCGACCACGCCGGGAATCCAGGCGTCGATCGAGGCGGGCCTCGCGCAGCTCGTGCCCGGCGGCGCACCGATCGAGCACCGCTGGGCGGGCACGATGGCGTTCGCGCGTGACGGCCGGCCGCTCGTCGGCTGGCTCGACGCCGCGCACCACCTGGCGATCGTCGGCGGGTTCACGGGCCACGGCATGGGCATGGCCGCTGCGTGCACGCAGGACCTGGCCGAGCTGCTGGCGTGGAAGCGCGCCACCGGGATCTCGACGTTCGACCCGCAGCGCTTCCCCGAAGTGCGGCAGGCGCGCGAGGGCATCGTCACGCTGGGGGCCGGGACGCCGCAGGCCTGACGTCGGAGCGCCGGCACGCGAATGCCGCGACCGGCCGGGAGCCGCGGATTCCTTTTCCCGTGTTTCGGCAGCGGGCTATACTGCGGCCGCCTGTCTGAAGCACCTTCTCGACCTCCAACCACGCCCGGCCGGCCGCGGGGGCACGACGCCCGCCCGCGCCCCGGGCGCTCCGGGATCCGACATGAACCTCGAACTCCGCAACATGGACGAAGTGCGCCAGGCGACCGCCGTGCTGGCCACCGGGAACGGCGACGCCCTCGACCGGCTGGTCTGGACGGGCGTGTTCGGCCAGGGCGAGCTGCGCGACGCCTGCCGCCAGGCCGTGTTCGACCAGTGCCGCAGCGTGGGGATCTACCCCGCCTCGATCCACGAGCTGTACATGGCGCGCGGGCGCGGCGAGGCGCCGACCACGTTCACCGTGCCGGCGATCAACATCCGCGGCATCGCGTACGACACCGCGCGGGCGCTGTTCCGCGCGCGCAAGGCGCTCGACGCCGGTGCGGTGCTGATCGAGATCGCGCGCTCCGAGATCAGCTACACCGACCAGCGGCCGGCCGAGTACACGTTCGTACTGCTCGCCGCGGCGCTGCGCGAGGGCTGGAAGGGCCCGGTGTTCGTGCAGGGCGACCACTTCCAGATCAACGCCAGGAAGTACGCGGCCGACGCGAAGACCGAGCTGCAGACCGTGCTCGACCTGGCGTCCGAGGCCATGAAGGCCGGCTTCTACAACATCGACGTGGACACCTCGACGCTCGTGGACCTCGACAAGCCCACGCACGCCGAGCAGCAGCAGCGCAATGGCACGCTGTGCGCGCAGATCTCGGCCCACATCCGCCAGCACGAACCGCAGGGCGTGCACGTGTCGATCGGCGGCGAGATCGGCGAGGTGGGTGGTCGCAACTCGACGGCCGAGGAGCTCGAGGCGTTCGTGGGCGTGTACAACGCCGCGCTCGCGAAGCTCGCCCCCGGCAAGCCGGGCATGAGCAAGATCTCGATCCAGACCGGCACCAGCCACGGCGGCGTGGTGCTGCCCGACGGGACGATCGCCAAGGTGAAGCTCGACTTCGACACGCTCGAGGCGCTCTCGAAGCTCGCGCGCGAGAAGTACGGCTTCGCCGGTGCCGTGCAGCACGGCGCCTCGACGCTGCCGAGCGAGCTGTTCGGCGAGTTCCCGAAGCGCGGCGCGTGCGAGATCCACCTGGCGACCGAATTCCAGAACATGATCTTCGACCACCCCGCATTCCCGGCCGACCTCAAGAACGCGATCTACGCGAAGCTGCGCGAGACCGAGGCGGGCGATCGCAAGCCCACCGACACGGACGAGCAGTTCTTCTACAAGACGCGCAAGAAGGCGCTCGGGACGTTCAAGAAGGAGTTGTGGGGCATGGCCCCGGCCGTGCGGCAGGCGATCGGCCAGTCGCTCGAGGAGCGGTTCACGTTCCTGCTCCGCCAGCTGAACGCCGGCGGGACGCGGGCCGTGGCCGAGAAGCACGCGCCGTTCGTGCCCGGCTCGTTCCCCGTGGCGACCGCCACGGTCGGCGCGGGCAAGGGCCCGGAGGACGTGACGGGACTGTCGGACTAGCGTTCACCGGACGACACCGCGCCAACCCGGGAGGCCGCCATGGACCAGAACCGCGCCGTGACGCTTTCGCAGTTCGTGCTCCAGCAGGAGCGGGAGCACCCCGAAGCCAGCGGCGAGTTCACGGGCGTGCTGCTCGACATCGCCCTGGCCGCCAAGATGATCAACAAGGCGGTCATCCGGGCCGGCCTGGTCGACGTGCTGGGGGCGACGGGCACGACGAACGTGCAGGGCGAGCGGGTGCAGAAGCTCGACGTGTTCGCGCACCAGACGATCATGAACGTGCTCGGCTCCACCGGGCAGCTCGCGGTCGTCGCGTCCGAGGAAGACGAGGGCATCGTGCCGATGCCCGACGGCGCGCCGATCGGCAAGTACGTCGTGAACTTCGACCCGCTCGACGGCTCGTCGAACATCGACGCGAACGTGAACATCGGGACCATCTTCTCGATCCTGCCGCGCATCTCGCGGAAGGGGCACGGGACGATGGAGGACTGCCTGCAGGCGGGCCGGCGCCAGCTGTGCGCCGGCTACGTCCTGTACGGCACCACCACGATGCTCGTGTACACGACCGGCGACGGCGTGCACGGCTTCACGTTCGAGCCCAGCATCGGCGAGTTCCTGCTCTCCCACCCGAACATCCGCACCCCGGAGCGCGGCCGCATCTACAGCGTGAACGAGGGCAACTACGCCAAGTGGGCCACGGGCGTGAAGCGCTACATCGACTGGCTCAAGACCGAGGATCGCGAGACCGGGCGCCCGTACAGCGCGCGGTACGTGGGTTCGCTCGTGGCGGACTTCCACCGCAACCTGCTCTACGGGGGGATCTACCTGTACCCCGGCGACCAGAAGAACCCGAACGGCAAGCTGCGCCTGCTGTACGAATGCGCGCCGCTGGCGTTCATCGCCGAGCAGGCCGGCGGGGCCGCGAGCAACGGCCAGCAGCGCATCATGGACATGGCGCCGAACTCGCTGCACCAGCGCTGCCCGCTGTTCCTGGGCAGCCCGGCGGACGTGCGCGAGTGCGAGGAGTTCATCGCCGGCCGGCACGAGGCCATCGGCGCCGATCGCCGCGGCTGACGCGCACCGCGACGACGAACGCCCCGGCCGGTGTCCCCGGCCGGGGCGTTCGTGCGCCGGCTCCGGGCGTCAGGCGGCCGCGCGCAGCCCCGCCTCGTCGACCGGGATCACGACCGTGAACGTGCTGCCCTCCCCCGGGCGGCTGTCGATGTCGATGTGGCCGCCGTGCGCCGCGACGATACCGCGCGCGAGCGAGAAGCCGAGGCCCAGGCCGCCGGAGCCGAACTCCAGGCCCACGGCCGAGCGGTGGTGCGCCGCGTCGCGCTCGGCCGCGCCGTGGGCGCGCAGCGATTCGACGGCGTGCGGTTCCATGCCCACGCCCGTGTCGGCGATGGTGATCGTGAGCGTGCCCTCGCCCAGCGCCGCGCGCACGTCCACGCGCCCGCCGTCCGGCGTGAAGCGGATGCCGTTCGTGACGAGGTGCGTGAGCGCCTGCACGAGCGCCTGGCTGTCCACGTTCACGTTGCCCTCCGGACCGTCGATCGCCGTCGAGATCGCGACGCGCCGGCCCGCCGCCGCGGAACGCGCCGCGTCGGCCGCCAGTTGCAGGATGGCGGCCACCGGCGACGGCCGGCGATCGAGCGACAGGCGGTCGTCCCGCATCTCCGCCACCATCGCCGCGTCCTCCGCCACGCGGCCGAGGCGCTCGAGGTACTCGCGCATCGACTCGACGACCTTCGACTGCTTGGGGCTCAGCGGGCCGAGGCTGCCCTCGGCCAGCAGGTCGCGGTAGCCGGCGAGCACGCTGATGGGCGTGCGCAGCTCGTGCGACGCGATGCTGATGAACTCGCCCTTCAGCCGTGTCGCGCGCTCCAGGCTCTTCACGTACGCCTGCTCGCGGGCGCGCATGCGCGTGAACTGGTCCGCCAGGTAGCCGATCTCGTCGTGGCGGCGCACGTCGAGCGGGTGGTCGTAGTTGCCCGCCTCCATCTCGCGCGCGCCGCGCACCAGCTTCTGGAGCGGCGAGACGACCTGCTCGCCGAACACGAAGCTGGTCGCGATCGCCAGGATGAGCGCCACGGCGGCGAGCGCCATGAGGTCGTTCCGCATCGTGCGCTGGAACAGCAACTCGGGATCGAACGCCCGCTGGAGGACGTAGAACTGGCTCGCGCGCGCGGACGTGCCGGGGATGCGCCGCACGAGCGTCAGGTACGGGCTCCGGCTGCCGATGCGCAGCAGCCCGAGACGCGCGGGGTTCGTGCGCGGGCCCAGCTCGATTTCGGCCAGCTTCTCGAGCAGCGCCCGGCGCTGCCCGGGGTCGCGCAGCGTCGTGCCCGTGATCGTGCGCCCGGCGAGGAACGACACCTCGCAGCGCATGAGCGTCCGCAGGTCGAGCGCCAGCCCCTGGCCGATCTCGGCGCCCAGCAGCAGCGTGCCGACCTGTCGCCC
>CAZIXL010000136.1:0-7387 GCA_964542885.1 uncultured bacterium | reverse complement strand
GCCGCCGCCCGCTTGAGGGCCGGTCGGCGCTCGGGTAGCGTGCGCGCCGTGACCCACCACCCGCGAACCGGATTCACGCTGCGGTGCGACGGCGGCTCGCGGGGCAACCCGGGGCCCGCCGCGTACGGCTTCGTGCTGAGCGACGCCGACGGCCGCGAGGTCGAGGCGCGGGGCGAGTACATCGGCTCCGCGACCAACAACGTCGCGGAGTACCGCGCGCTCATCGCCGGGCTCGAGGCGGCCGTGGCGCACGGCGCCGTGCCGCTGGCGGTGGTCATGGACTCCGAACTCGTCATCCGCCAGATGACGGGCCAGTACAAGGTGAAGAACGCCGGCCTGAAGCCCCTGCACATCGAGGCGAGGGCCGTGGCGGCGAAGCTCGCGAAGGTGACCTGGGACTCGGTCGCCCGCGAACACAACCACCGCGCCGACGCGCTCGTGAACCAGGCGCTCGACGCGGCGATGGGAGGTCGTTCCGAGTCTTCCAGGTGATCGCGCCGCGCGCACCGACGCGGCCGCTTCGGCGGTCGCCGAGGTCGTACGGTGAGGAAAGTCCGAACTCCACAGGGCAGGGCGCTGGGTAACTCCCAGGGGGCGTGAGCCCACGGAAAGTGCAACAGAGAGCAGACCGCCAACGGGCGGCGCGCCGCGAGGTGCCGCCGCTGCGGGCAAGGGTGAAACGGTGAGGTAAGAGCTCACCAGCGACGGCGGCGACGTCGTCGGCTCGGCAAACCCCGCCTGGAGCAAGACCGCATAGAGGGGGAGGAGTGTGTCCCGCTCCGCCATCACCCCGGGGTCGGTCGCATCGAGGTGGTTCGGCAACGGCCACCCCAGTCAAATGATCGCCACGGAGCAATCCGACAGAATTCGGCTTACGGAAGGCTCGGATGCGAAACGCGCCCGCGAGCGACGGCAGCGACCGTCGACTCCGGGCGCGCTCTCGCTTGCGGGCGCCGCGCGACGCGGCGCGGCGCGCGGCGGCGCGATCCTTGCGGGCGTGCGCGGGCTGCGACTACAGTGCGGCGAACCCTTCTTTCGTCCCGTCCTCCACGGAAGACCCGAATGACGCCAGCCGCGACTTCTGCTGCCCAGTGGGTGTTCCACCCGCGCCGCTCGGTCGAGGCCGCCACGGCGCTGGCCCGGCGATTGCCCGCGCCGCTCCCCGCGGCGCACGTGCTCGTCAACCGCGGGCTCGACGACGAGGAGAAGGCGCGCCGCTACCTCGAACCCGCGCTCGAGAACCTGCACGATCCGCTGGCCATGCTCGACCTGGACCGCGCCGCCGTCCGCATCCTGGCCGCGATCGCGAACCGCGAACCGATCCTGGTGCAGGGCGACTACGACGTGGACGGGATCACCTCGGCGTTCCTGCTCCACCGCGTGCTCGAGGAACTGGGCGCTCGCTCGAGCTGCCGGATCCCCGACCGCGTGCGCGACGGGTACGGGCTCACGAACGAGGCGGTCGACGAGGCGCGGCGGCTCGGCTGCGGCCTGATCGTCACCGTGGACTGCGGGATCACGGCCGTCGAGGCCGTCGCGTACGCGCGCTCGCACGGCATCGACTGCGTGATC
The DNA here is from genome assembly GCA_964542885.1 of uncultured bacterium. Lineage (GTDB taxonomy): Bacteria > Eisenbacteria > RBG-16-71-46 > RBG-16-71-46 > RBG-16-71-46 > CAIXRL01. The sequence continues at coordinate 5,815 of CAZIXL010000136.1, read as the reverse complement.
ACCGACCACCACGAGCCCGCCGCCGTGCTGCCCGACGCCGTCGCGGTCGTGAACCCGTTGCGGCCCGGCTGCCCGTACCCGTTCAAGTCGCTCGCGGGCGTCGGCGTGACGTTCAAGCTGGTCGAGCGGCTCCTGCAGGGCCGCGGCGGGCTCGACCGCGCCCGCGACGACCTCGACGTGGTCGCGCTGGGGACGATCGCCGACGTCGTGCCGCTCGTGGGCGAGAACCGCGTGCTCGCCCACCTCGGGCTCGACCGCCTGAACCAGCTGCGCCGCCCCGGGCTGCGCGCGCTCGTCGAGTCGGCGGGGCTCGCGGGCAAGCGCATCACCAGCGGGCAGGTGGCGTTCGTGCTCGCGCCGCGCATCAACGCCGCCGGGCGCATGGGCAACGCCGAGCAGGGGCTGCGGCTGCTGCTCGCGCGCGAGGAACAGGAGGCGGCCGCCTGCGCCGAGGCGCTCGAGGACGACAACCGGAAGCGCCGCGAGGCCGACGGCCGGGCGCTGCTGGAAGCCGAACGGCGCGTGCGCGAGGAGCTGCCCGCGAACGCGCGCTCGATCCTGCTGTGGTCCGACTCCTGGCACCCGGGCGTGATCGGCATCGTCGCGTCGCGCCTCGTCGAGCGGTACGGCCGGCCCGCGGTGCTCGTGGCGCTGGACGGCGGCCGCGGGCGCGGCTCCGGGCGCAGCATTCCGGGTCTCGACCTGACGCGCCTGCTCGACGGCTGCACCGACCTGCTGCTCGCGCACGGCGGCCACGCCTTCGCCGCGGGGCTGACGGTCGAGCGGGGGCGGCTGCCCGAGCTGCGCGAGCGCTTCGAGCGGCTGGTCGCCGAGCAGCTGCCCGAGGAGGCCGGCCCGGCGCGGCTCGAAGTCGACACCGACCTGCGCGTGTCGGAGTGCGATCACGAGCTGGTGCGCTGGCTCGACCGCATGGCCCCGCACGGGCTCGAGAACCCCGAGCCCGTCTTCCGCCTCGCGGACGCGCAGGTGCGCGACGTGAGCGTCGTGGGCGGTGGCAAGCACGTGCGCCTGCGCGCCGGCGACGGCCTGGCGCAGGTCGACGCGATCGGCTTCGGCATGGGCGACCTCGCGCCGTCCCTGCGCTCCGCGGGCCGCGCGGACCTCGCGTTCGTGCCGACGGTGAACGAATGGAACGGCGAGTCCCGCGTCCAGCTCAAGCTGAAGGGCGTGCGGACCCCCTGAGAGGCGCGGGCGCGGCATGAACGTCGGGCACACCCACCCCGACCTGCGCGCGGCGCTCACGAGCGCGCTCGCGGAGCGCGCGCCCCGCGTGGACCGCGACCGGGTCGGCGCCTGCTTCGACTTCGCGGCGCAGGCGCACGGCGACCAGCGGCGCACGTCGGGCGACCCGTTCGTCTCGCACGTGGTCGAGGTCTGCCGGATCCTGCTCGACCTGCTCGAGTCGCGCATGGACACGACGCTCGCGTGCGCGGCGCTCCTGCACGACGTCGTCGAGGACACCGCGGTCACGGCGGCCGACCTCGAGAAGCACTGGGGCCGCGAGGTGGCGGTGCTGGTCGAGGGCGTGACCAAGCTGTCGGCGATGCACTTCGACCGCCGCGAGGCCGTGCAGGCCGAGAACTTCCGCAAGATGCTCCTGAGCATGTCGAAGGACCTGCGGGTCATCTTCATCAAGCTCGCCGACCGGCTGCACAACATGCGCACGCTCGAGTACCTGCGCCCCGAGAAGCGACAGCGCATCGCCGAGGAAACGCGCGACATCTATGCGCCGCTCGCGCACCGCCTGGGCATGGCCGGCATCAAGCGCGAACTCGAGGACCTGAGCCTCAAGGTGCTCGAGCCCGACATCTACAAGGAGCTCACGCAGCGCATCCAGGCGCGGCGGCAGGAGCGCGAGGACTTCCTCGAGAGCGTCATGGAGCGCCTGCGCGAGTCGCTGCGCTCCGCGGGGCTCAAGGCCGAGGTGAACGGCCGGCCCAAGCACTTCTTCTCGATCTTCACGAAGATGCGGGCCGGGCGCCCGCTCGAGGAGATCTACGACCTGTTCGGGATCCGCATCATCACGCACACGCGCAACGACTGCTACCGCGCGCTGGGCGTGGTGCACGACCTGTACAGCCCGGTCGCCGAGCGCTTCAAGGACTACATCGCGACGCCGAAGAGCAACATGTACCAGTCGCTGCACACGACCGTGCTGACGGAGCAGGGCGAGATGGTCGAGGTGCAGATCCGCACGTGGGAAATGCACCGCACGGCCGAGACGGGCGTCGCGGCACACTACGTGTACAAGCAGGGCGGGCGCGTCGACGAGGAGATCGACGAGCGGCTGGGCGGCTTCGTGACCCAGATCGCGGGCTGGCAGCGCGAGACCGACGACGACGACGAGTACATGGACTTCCTGCGCACCGCGCTCCACCAGGAGGAGGTGTTCGTCTACACGCCGCGGCGCGAGCTGAAGCGCCTCGCGAAGGGCGCCACGCCGCTCGACTTCGCGTTCCTCATCCACACCGAGGTCGGCCAGCACACGGTGGGCGCGCGCGTGAACGGCGAGCTGGTGCCGCTGCGCTACGAGCTGCGGAACGGCGACACGGTCGAGATCATCACCTCGCCGCAGGCGAAGCCGCACGACGACTGGCTCAAGATCGCGCGCACCGCGCAGGCGCGGGGCAAGATCCGCCACTGGCTGCGCCAGCGGCGCCTGTCCGACAGCGTCGCGCTCGGCCGCGAGGTGCTCGAGCGCGAGCTGAAGCGCCTGCGCAAGAAGCCCGACGAGGTGCCGCTGGCGGAGATCGCGAAGGAGCTGGAGTGCCCCGACGTCGACACGCTCTACGCGCGCATCGCCGAGGGGCAGCTCTCGCTCGTGCTGGTCACGCGCAAGATCCAGCCCGAGAAGGAGAACTTCGCCGAGAAGCTGGCCAAGGGCCCGCTCGAGGCGCTGGGCATCGGCCGCAAGCCCACGGGAGGCGTGCGCATCGAGGGCATCGACAACCTGATGGTGAACTTCGCCCGCTGCTGCCAGCCGGTGCCGGGCGACCCCGTCGTCGGCATCGTCACGATCGGGCGCGGCGTGTCGCTGCACCGGCAGGACTGCCCGAACACGTTCGGCAACCGCGTCGCCCCGGAGCGCCGCGTGGCCGTGGACTGGAACGCGCGGCCGGGCGACCTGTACCCGGTGCGCCTCGTCGTCTCGGGCACCGACCGGCCGTCGCTGCTCGCCGACATCGCCAAGACCATCGCCTCCGTCGGCGTGAACATCCGCACCGCCGGCATGCAGGCCGAGCACCGCGTGGTGCGCGGCGTGTTCGTGGTCGAGGTGCCGCACCTGGCCAAGCTGCAGGAGGTCATGTCGGCGATCCGCCACCTGTCGGGCGTGACCCGCGTGGAGCGCCGCCAGCGCCTGCTGGGGCCGGCCGGCGGCCGCCCGCGCCGGCACGACGCATGAGGGCGCTCGTGCAGCGCGTGGAGCGCGCGAGCGTGCGCGTCGAGGCGGGCGAGAGCGGCCGGATCGAGCGCGGGCTGCTGGTGCTGCTCGGGGCCACGCACGCCGACGGCGAGGCCGAGGCCGACTGGCTGGCGGCGAAGGTCGCGGGCCTGCGGGTGTTCGCGGACGCGGAGGGGAAGATGAACCGGGACGTGCGCGAGGCGGGCGGCGCGGTGCTGGTGGTGCCGCAGTTCACGCTCTACGGCGACGCGCGCCGCGGGCGGCGGCCCGAGTTCACGGCGGCCGCGCGCCCCGAGCACGCCGAGCCGCTGGTCGAACGCTTCTGCGCGGCGCTCGCCGGCGCCGGCGCGCGCGTCGAGCGCGGCGTGTTCCGCGCGCACATGCAGGTCGAGCTGGTGAACGACGGGCCGGTGACGTTGCTGATCGAGTCGCCCGCCGCAGGGGCGGCGTCGTGAGCACGGTCCGGGGGCTCTTCTGGCGCGGCCGCGCGCCGCTCGTGCTGGCCTCCGCCTCGCCGCGGCGCGTGGCGCTGCTGCGCCAGGCCGGCGCCGAGTTCACGGTCGTGGACCCGGGACCCGACCGGGCCTGGCCGGGCCGCTCCGAGCCGCGTCACGGCGTGCGCCTGCTGGCGCTCGACAAGGCCCGGCGCGTGGCGGCGAAGCGCCCGAAAGCGGTCGTGGTGGGGGCCGACACGGTGGTGGTCCTGCGCGGCGCCCGGCTCGGCAAGCCGGCCTCGCCGGCCGAGGCGCGGGCGATGATCGAACGCCTGCACGGCCGGCGTCACGAGGTCTGGACCGGGATCGCGGTCGTGAGCGGCGAGGAGCAGCGCACCGCCGCCGAGTGCACGCTGGTCCACTTCCAGAAGCTCGAGCCGGACGACATCGAGCGCTACGTGCGCAGCGGGGAATCGCTCGACAAGGCGGGCGCCTACGGCATCCAGGGCCTCGCGGGCCAGTTCGTCCGCCGGATCGAAGGCGACTACACGACCGTCGTGGGGCTGCCGCTGGCCCGGCTCCGGCAGGTGCTGGCCGAGTTCGCCTGACGCGGCGGCCGGGGCGCTGCGGCGTGACCCCGCAGTCACCCCGGCAGGCCCGCGGCACCCTGGAGTGGCGGGCGGTCCGGGCCGTTCTCGCAGGCCCGGAATCTTGACAGTCTTCGCTCGCCTCGGTTAGTTTCCGGCGTTTCTTGGTCACGCGCGGGGAGCTTCCCCCGTGCCCGCGGGACGTTCGTGCGCCATTGCACCGCGCCGGGGAAGTTCCGCCGAAGCCACGACGGAGGATGGATGAAGACCTATTCCGCCCGAATGGAGGACATCGAGCGCCGCTGGCTCGTCGTCGACGCCGAGGGGAAGACCCTCGGGCGCCTGGCGGCACAGGTGGCGATGGTCCTCAAGGGCAAGCACAAGCCGATCTACACCCCGCACATGGACACGGGTGACCACGTCATCGTGATCAATGCGGCCAAGGTTCGGCTGACCGGCACCAAGCCGGAGAAGAAGAAGTACTTCCACCACACCATGTACCCGGGTGGGGCGACCTTCACCAAGCTGACCGAGCTGCTCGAGAAGCACCCCGAGCGCGTCGTGCAGAAGGCGGTGAAGGGCATGATGCCCAAGACCAAGCTCGGCAACGCCATGGTGAAGAAGCTCAAGGTGTACGGCGGCGCCGAGCACCCGCACGCGGCGCAGATGCCGGAACCCTGGAACCTCGAGGCCTAAGGGGGCGAGATGACGACGGCAACGACGAACAAGCCCCTCACGGGCCGGCGGAAGGAAGCGGTCGCCCGGGTTCGCCTGGTGGCGGGCACGGGGAAGGTCGTGGTGAACGGCCGCGAGGTGCTCGACTACCTCAAGCGCGACTCGCTGGTGCGCCTCGCGCTCTCGCCGCTCAACGCGACGAACACCGCGGACAAGTACGACGTGGTCGCCCGCGTGATGGGCGGCGGCCTCACCGGCCAGGCGGGCGCGATCCGCATGGCGGTCGCGCGTGCGCTCGTGCGCCGCGACGAGGCCCTCAAGGCGCTGCTCGGCCGCGAAGGCTTCCTCACGCGCGACTCGCGCATGAAGGAGCGCAAGAAGTACGGCCAGCCCGGCGCCCGCAAGCGGTTCCAGTTCAGCAAGCGCTAGTCCAAAACCCAATCCACACGCCCCGTCGTGCGCGCCGGGGTCCCGACGAGCCTCGCGATCCACGCGAGCCGCGGGAGGGCGCGCCAGACCAGTCGCGGGGCGGAGGCGAAACCCCACAGGAGGTCACGGTGGCCGACATCACGATGAAGGAACTGCTCGAAGCCGGAGTGCACTTCGGGCACCAGACGCGGCGATGGAATCCGCAGATGAAGAAGTACATCTTCATGGAGCGGAACGGGATCTACATCATCGACCTGCAGAAGACG
>CAZIXL010000135.1:0-7397 GCA_964542885.1 uncultured bacterium | reverse complement strand
CGCGACCCCGGAACCGGCAAGGCCACGTTCGGGGTCGTGCAGGCCGAGGACGAGATCGCCGCGATCGGCATGGTGCTCGGCGCCGGCTGGGCGGGCGCGCGGTCGATGACCGCGACGAGCGGCCCCGGCATCTCGCTCATGGCCGAGTTCTTCGGCTACGGCTACTACGCCGAGATCCCCGGCGTGGTGTGGGACGTGCAGCGCGTGGGGCCCAGCACGGGACTGCCGACGCGCACGGCGCAGTCGGACCTGTCGTTCGCCTACACGATCGGGCACGGCGACACGACGTTCCCGGTGCTGCTGCCCGGCTCGGTGACCGAGTGCTTCGAGTTCGGCGGGCGCGCGTTCGACTTCGCGGAGCGCCTGCAGTGCCCGGTGTTCGTGCTGAGCGATCTCGACCTTGGCATGAACAACTGGATGACGCCGCCGTTCGAGTACCCCGCGCAGCCGTTCGACCGCGGCAAGGTGCTCGACGACGCCGCCCTCGAGAAGGTCGAGAAGTTCGAGCGCTACCGCGACGTGGACGGCGACGGCATCCCCTACCGCACGCTGCCCGGCACGAAGCACGCGAAGGGCGTGTACTTCACGCGCGGTTCGGGGCACGACGAGGCCGCGCGCTACACCGAGAGCCCCGAGGTGTACGCGCGCAACATGGACCGGCTCGCGAAGAAGATGCACTCGGCCCGCGCGCTCCTGCCGGCTCCGGAGCTGCGCGAGGCGCCGGGCGCCGAGGTCGGGCTGATCGCCTTCGGCTCGTCGCACTGGGCGATGCTCGAGGCCGTGGACCAGTTGCAGGCCGCCGGCGTCGCCGCCTCGTACCTGCGCGTGCGCGCCCTGCCGCTGCACGCCGACGTGCACGCGTTCGTGAAGCGGCACGCGCGCGTCTACGTGATCGAGCAGAACCGCGACGCCCAGCTCACCGAGCGCCTGCGCATGGAGTGTCCCGAGAAGGCCGCGGACATCCGGCACGTGCTGCACTACACCGGCATGCCGCTCGACGCGCGCTCCGTGACCGACGGGGTGCTCGCGCACGAGGGCGTGCCCGCGACCCAGGGAGCCTCGCGATGAGCGCCACCTCCACGCCCCCCGCGGGCCAGCCCGTCAACCGCATCGGCCTGCTCAAGTCCGACTACGACGGCAGCAAGACCACGCTCTGCCCCGGCTGCGGCCACAACGCCATCACCGGCGGCATCATCCAGGCCGCGTGGGAGGCGGGCCTCGAGCCGCACCGCGTGGCCAAGCTGTCGGGCATCGGCTGCTCCAGCAAGACGCCCGCCTACTTCCTCGGGCACTCGCACGGCTTCAACGCGGTGCACGGTCGCATGCCGAGCATCGCGACCGGCGTGGGGGTCGCCAACCGTGGCCTCACGCTGATCGGCGTCTCGGGGGACGGCGACACGGCCAGCATCGGCATGGGCCAGTTCGTGCACCTCGTGCGCCGCAACGCGCCGGTCGTGTACATCGTCGAGAACAACGGCGTGTACGGGCTCACGAAGGGCCAGTTCAGCGCCACCGCCGACATCGGCAGCACGCGCAAGACCGGCGAGGCGAACCGCTTCATGCCGATCGACCTGTGCGCGCTCGCGATCGAGCTCGGCTGCGGCTTCGTGGCGCGCTCGTTCTCGGGCGACCAGAAGCAGCTCCGGCCGCTGCTCAAGGCGGCGTTTTCGCACCCGGGGACCGCGATCCTCGACGTGATCAGCCCGTGCGTGACGTTCGCCGACCACGAGGGCTCGTCCAAGTCGTACGCGGCGGTGAAGGAGCACGACGCGCCGCTGCACGACATCGAGTACGTGCCGTACTTCGAGGACATCACGGTGGACTACGAGCCCGGCACGACGCGCGACGTCGAGATGCCCGACGGCTCGAAGGTCGTGCTCAAGAAGCTCCACGTGGACTACGACCCGACCGACGCGCGCGCGGCGATCGACGCGCTGCACGACGCGCGGCAGGAGGGCAAGTTCGTCACGGGCCTCATCTACGCGAACCCGAAGGCGGTGCCGTTCACCGAGGAACTGCACCTCGTCGACGAGCCGCTCGCGCTGCTGCCCCAGGCGCGCGTGCGCCCGCCGAAGTCCGTCCTCGACGGCATCATGGCCGCCTACCTCGAGGGCAGCGTCGCCGCCGCCGCCGGCGGGGGATGAGCGGAGACGGCGAACGCAGGACAGGGGCCCCGGCCGCCGGCCGGACCGCCTGATCGCGCCGCGTCGGCGGCCCGTGGAGGTCCTGCATGACGCACCTTCTGACGAGCCTCGTGCTGGTGGTGCTCTTCGTGGCGGCTGCGAGGGCGTTCCCCGCGCGCCCCGAGCCGAGGGGCGGTGTCCGGAACTTCGATCCGGCCGACGTCCCGGCGATGCGCTGGAAGCTCTCGCTGGGATCGCTCGCGGCCTCCGGGGCGTTCGCGTACCTCGTCTGGGCACTGCTCGAATACGTCGCGCGCACCGTGCACGCGCCACGCGAGCCGGGCGAGATCGTCTGGGCGCCGACGGCGGCGCTCCTGTGGCTGCCCGCGATCCTGCTGGGCCTGCTCGCGGGGAGCGCGTTGGTCGAGGGCATGGTCGCGTCACGCGACGAGGAGCTTCTCGAGGCGCTCCGGGAACATGGGGAGGCGGCGCACGGCGTGAGCTTCCGCCGCCTCGGACCGCCGCTCACGACCCTGGTCCTGCTCGGCTGCGGTGCGCTCGTGGTGATGGCGCTCACCTGTTCGATCCGCCTCGGCGAGGGCCGCATCGTCGAGGACCCCCTTCTGCCCGGGCGCGCGGTCGTCCATCGGTACGCGGACGTTCGCGGCGTGGACGTGACGACGGCGCCGCCGGGAGGCGGCCGGCGGCTGGTCCGCCCGGAACTGCAGGTCCGCTTCGCCGACGGCCACGTGCTCCGCAGCTCGAGCGTCCCCGTGGACCTCGATCCCGTGACCCTCGCCCGCGCGGCCGGTGTCGTGCGGGAGCGCGCCGCCGCCGCGCGACCGGAGTGAACGGCGCCGAGCAGGCCATCTCGCCAGACCGAACCGTGGGGACCGGCCGGGGCCCGTCTCCGTGAGGCGTTGCCGCTGCTCCTGGGTCGACGTACTCAGTCCGAGAATCGCGGAAAGTCGCTTGCCTCCGACTTGAGCACGTGCAGCAGTCGGTCGTTCACGAAGAGCTTCTCGCGACCCGAACTGATCTCGCGCAGAACCCCGGCGCCGGCGAGCCGCCGAAGGTATGTCGCGGCGGTCTCTCGCTTGGCAATACCGGCGTCGACGATGTTCGCGATCCTGCAGTAGGGCTGCTCGAGGAGCACGCGAACCAACTCGTGACTGTAGAGCTTCGACAGGTCCCGCCTCACGAACGTCGTCGTCGCTTCTTCGAGGGAGCGAACTGCATCGATCTTCGCCGTGGTCCACCTCGCGGTTTCTTCGATCCCCCGGACAACGTAGAGGACCCAGGGCTCCCAGGCGCGCTCGGTCGTGACGGAAAGCAGCAGCCGGTAGTAGTCGGACCTGTGTCGAATGATGAAGCGACTCAGGTAGAGGATCGGCAGGCGCAAGAGCCCGAATTGCACGAGCATCAGGCTGTTCATGACGCGGCCCGTGCGACCATTGCCGTCCGTGAACGGGTGAATGGCCTCGAACTGGTAGTGCGCCACGGCCAATCGGACGAGAGGATCAGGTGCGCCGTCATCGTGGACGAAGCGCTCCCAGTTGGCGAGCAACTCGCGGATCCGTGACTCGGAATCAGGAGGGGTGTAGATCACTTCGCCCGTCGCCGTGTTGGCGATCTTCGTCCCCGGCACCCGTCGCACGCTCATGTCTACGCCCTTGATCCGCGAGCAGATGGTCTCCGCCGTGCGGGTCGACAGGGGCCGGGTGGAAAGCTCGAGGGGGCCTTCGATCAATGCCTCCCGATATCGCAGAGCTTCCTTCGTGGCCGCATCGGCACCGGAGTCGTCGCGGAGATGCTGGAACATCACGTCGGCGGTCGTGACGATGTTCTCGATCTCGGAACTCGCCTGCGCTTCCAGCACCGGCAGGGTGTTGACGAGCATCCGCGGGTTGGGAATGAGCTGGGCCGAGCGATCGAGGGCCGCCACGGCTGCTCGGGCCTCGATGCACGCCTTGAGGACTGGCCTCGTCTCGAGTTCGGCTTCTGGCGGCAGCAGGGGAAGCTCGTTGTGCGGTCGATCGGCGCGCCAGTGGGTCATCTCGTCGTCCTCGCGTTTCCGGGAGCAACCGGCTCGCACGCTATGTCGACGCCGTCGACAGGTCAATCTGACGTGTCGAAAAAATCTCGTTCTTTCGACACGTCGAAAGACATGACAAATGCCTAATGAGTCGTGGCGCGGGCGTGAGCGAACGCATAAAGCGCTGCAGTACAACGCATGGTGAGGCTTCGCCTCCGCAGGTCGCCAGAGAGCGCTGCTGAGGGTCGCTGAATAGCCGTAGCGCTATTCAGCGTTCAGCCCGCATCCCTGCATAGTGCTTCGGGCGGCATCAGACGTCAGGCGCCTCCAGCACCTTCTCGAAGTACGCGACGTCCAGCCAGCGGCCGAACTTGAAGCCGACCTCGCGGAACTGGGCGACCTTCGTGAAGCCGAGTGCCTCGTGAAGGCGCAGGCTGTCGGCCTGCTCGGTGCACACGCCGCCGAGCACGACGTGGTGGCCGGCCGCGCGGGCGCGCGCGAGCAGCTCGCCGACGAGCCGGCGCCCGAGGCCGCGTCCGCGTGCGTCCGCGCGCAGGTACACCGACAGCTCGACCGTGTGGCGGTAGCCGCCGGTCGGCTTGTGCGGATTGAGCGACGCCCAGCCGACGACGACGCCCTCGTTCTCGGCGACGAGCACCGGGTGCTCCGGGCCGCGGCCCGAGAACCACGCGCGCGTCTGCTCCTCGGTGTCGGGCACGGTGCGGAAGGACGCGGTCGAGTGCTCGATCCAGTGGTTGAAGATCGCGCGGACCGCCGGCAGGTCGGCCGCCGCGGCGTCACGGATCCGCGGCTCGCTCACGACTCCCGCACCTCGAACGCCCCGGCGAGCGCGGCCTTCGCCCGCTCGAGGTGCGCCTCGGGCACCAGCAGCAGGTCGGTGTCGAACGTCGAGATCGCGAACACCGGCACGCCGGCGGCCGCGAGCGGCGCGGTGAGGCCCGCGAGCACGCCGGTTTCGTCGAACGGGATCGGGCCTGCGAGCGCGAAGGCGCGCCAGCCGCGAGCGGCGCGCTCGATCGACGGGGGCAGGTCGTCCTCGGGGCACACCAGCGACAGCTCGTGCGCCGTGCGCGTGAGGCTCCAGGTCGTCGCCGACGCGTGGAACGCCCAGGCGGGCAGCGGGTCGTCGGGGGCGAATCGGCAGACCGCGAAGCGCTCCGGCAGCAGCGAGAGCACGCGGCGGACGGTCACGGGAAGATCGGCTCGCCTTCGTCGTCCAGGACCTCGATGGCCTGGCACGGGCACGCTTCCGCCGCCTCGAGCACCTTGGCCGCCGCGTCCGCTTCGGGGTCGAGCACCATGCACTTGTTCTTCGGGTCGAGCGCGAACACGGCCGGCGCGATGTCGAGGCACAGGCCGTTTCCGCAGCAGTCGCTTCGGCGAATCCGGATTTGCATGGGCGATCACGGGGGGCGAGGGATGGGAGGGACGGACGCCGCATCATGCGGGCCGGGGGGCGGGAGCACAAGCATTCCGTGATCGACGCGGCCCGGACGGGTGGCGGCGGCCCGGCCCAGCACGCTACAGTCGTCGTTCGTTATCGGCCGCCGTGCCTTCCGCCTCGAAGGGAATCCCCGTCATGGACGCCCTGACGCAATACCTCGAGCAGAACCAGGACCGCTTCCTCGAAGACCTGAAGGCGATCCTGCGCATCCCCAGCGTGAGCGCCGACCCGGCCCACAAGGCCGACGTCCGCCGCTGCGCGGAACACCTCGCGAACCACCTGAAGTCGATCGGCATGACGCGCGCCGAGCTGGTCGACACGAAGGGTCACCCGATCGTGTACGCGGAGTGGCTCGGTGCGCCCGGCGCGCCGACGATGCTGCTCTACGGCCACTACGACGTGCAGCCGGCCGATCCGCTCGAACTGTGGAAGACGCCGCCGTTCGAGCCGGTGATCCGCGACGGCAAGCTCTACGCACGCGGTGCCTGCGACGACAAGGGCCAGGTGTACATGCACGTCTCGGCCATCGCCGCGCACTTCGCGGTGAACGGCAAGCTGCCGGTCAACGTGAAGATGATGATCGAGGGCGAGGAGGAATCCGGCAGCGACAGCCTCGAGCCGTTCCTCGAAGCGTGGAAGGAGCGGCTGCAGGCCGACGTGATCGTGGTGAGCGACACCTCGATGCTCGGGCCCGACCAGCCGGCGCTCTGCTACGCGCTGCGCGGCCTCGTGTACGCGCAGGTCGAGGTCACCGGCCCGGTGCGCGACCTGCACTCGGGCGAGTTCGGCGGCGCGGTCATGAACCCGGCGAACGCGCTCGCGTCGATCGTCGCGCGGCTGCACGACGGCGACGGGCGCTGCACCGTTCCGGGCTTCTACGACCGCGTGCGGGCGCTGAGCGAGACCGAGAAGCAGGCCATTCGCGACCTGCCGTTCGACGAGCAGGGCTTCCTGCGCGAAGCGGGCGCGCCGCAGCCGCACGGCGAGAAGGGCTACTCCACCTACGAGCGCGTCACGTCGCGGCCGACCTGCGACGTGAACGGCATGTGGAGCGGCTACACGGGCGAGGGCGCGAAGACGGTGCTGCCGAGCTTCGCCGCCGCGAAGATCAGCATGCGGCTCGTCCCGGACCAGGATCCCGACACGATCTACGCGGCGTTCGAGAAGCACGTGCGCGCACTCGCGCCGCCGAGCGTGACCGTGAAGGTGATCGACCTGCACGGCGGCATGCCGTTCATCTCCGATCCCGACGACCCGCGGATGCAGGCCGCCGTGCGGGCGCTGGCGCGCGCGTGGCCGAAGAAGCCCGCCCTGTTCCGCGAGGGCGGTTCGATCCCGGTCATGGCCTCGTTCCAGCGCATCCTCGGCTACCCGTGCATCCTCATGGGCTTCGCCCTGCACGACGACCAGGTCCATGCACCCAACGAGAAGTACTCCCTTTCGTCGTTCCATGGCGGCACGAAGAGCTGCGCGTATCTCTACGAAGAGCTCGCGAAGCGCTGAGCCGGTGGCGACCGTCACGGCCCGGGCGATGCGCGCGCTGCGCGCGCACGCCCGCAGGCCCTCGGAGCACCCGGCCTCGGGCGGCTTTGGCTCGGCGTTCGAGCGGCTCGGCCTGAAGACGGCCGAGGTGCGCGCCGTCGTGCGCGCGACCGCGGCGTCGCTGCGCGGATGCGACCCGCGCGACGCGGTGCGGGTCGCACACGCGCTGGCGGCCACGCGCACGCTCGAGGGGCGGCAGACCCTCGACACCGGCACAGACGAGCGACGCGTG
>CAZIXL010000134.1:0-7432 GCA_964542885.1 uncultured bacterium | reverse complement strand
CGAGAAGCCGAGCCCGTGGAACAGGTCGAGCAGCTCGTCGCGCACCTGCGCCAGCACGTGCGGGCGCCCCACCCACGGCCGGCGGCCGGGCAGCGTCACGTCGAGGGCGCCGGCGGATTCGCGTTCGGCGTCGAGCGCGCCGCGGCGGGCGTCGTGGACCTCGCCCAACCAGCGTTTGACCAGGTTGAGCCCCTTGCCGCGCGTCTTCTTCTGCTCCGGCGAGAGCTTCGGCAGCTCGCCGAGCGCGAGCGTCACCACGCCACGCTCGCGGCCGAGCAGGACCGTGTGCCGGTCACGAAGCGCCTGCGCGTCGGGCGCGCCAGCGAGCACGCCCGCACCCCGGGCGTAAAACGCCGCGAGCGCGGCGTCGAGCGACTCCAGCTCGGCGAGCCGCGCCGCGTGGTCCGGCGTGAGCGCGGCCGGGTCGGCCGCGCTCCATCCGCCGTCGAGTGCGGACAGCAGCGTGTCGGTCATGCCGTCACGCCGTGGCGGCCTTCGCCACCTCCGCGAGCTTCGCGAACGCGCCGGCGTCGCGAACCGCGAGGTCGGCGAGCAGCTTGCGGTTCACTTCCACGTTGGCCTTCTTCAGGCCCGAGATGAGCGTGCTGTACGACAGCCCGTTCAGCCGCGCGGCGGCGTTGATGCGGGTGATCCACAGGCGGCGGAAGTCGCGCTTCTTGAGCCGGCGGTGCTCCCACGCGAACTGGCCCGCGCGCTGCACGGTTTGCAGGGCGGACTTGTACAGCTTGCGGCGGCCACCGAAGTTGCCCTTCGCGGCCTTCAGGACCTTCTTCCGGCGCGCGCGGCCGGGGACGACGGTTTTGGAGCGAGGCATCGGATGTTTCCTCCTGCCCTGCGCGCAGCGCTCATGCGCGCCGCGGCGCGGGTCGAATCGTTCGGGTCGGGGTCGGGGGTCAGCGCTCGCCGAGCATCCGCAGCACGCGGGCCTGGTCGGGCTGGGCCACGACCACCATGCCGCCGCGCTTGCGCTTGCGGTTGCGGCTGTCGGCGATCATGCCGTGGCGCAGGTGCGACTGCGCGCGCTTGGCCTTGCCGGTGCCGGTGACTTTGAAGCGCTTGCGCGCCGCTCGGTTCGACTTCTGCTTGGGCATTGTCTCTCCTCGATTCGACTACTTCTGGGACGACGGGGTCGGAGCCGGCGCGGGCCTGGCGCCGTCGGCGCCCTTCGCGGCCGGCTTGGGCGCTCCCGTGGAGGGCTTCGGGGAAACCACCATGCTGAGGGTCCGGCCTTCGGCGCGAGCCGGCGACTCGACGACGGCGATCTCGGCCAGGTCCGCGAGGATCATGTCGATGATCTTGTAGCCGAGTTCCATGCGCGCCATCTCGCGGCCGCGGAACGTGATCGTGAACTTCACCTTGTCACGCTCTTCCAGGAACTCGCGCGCGTGCTTCAGCTTGAAGTTGTAGTCGTGGTCCTCGATCTTCGGACGCATCTTGACTTCCTTCAGCTGCATCTGGTGCTGGTTCTTGCGTGCCTTGCGGGCCCGGAGGTTCTGTTCGTACTTGAACTTTCCGTAGTCCATGATGCGGCACACGGGCGGGCGCGACGTCGCCGCGACCTCGACCAGGTCCAGCCCCTTCGACTGGGCCATCGCCAGGGCCTCGCGCGTCGTCAGGATGCCGATCTGCGACCCGTCGTCGCCGATCACGCGGACCTGCGGCACGCGGATGCGCTCGTTGACACGAGCTTCCTGCTGCCTGCCGGGAATGGTAATGGCGTCGTCCTCCATCGTCTCGTGGTTGTCCGGCCGGGTGCTTCCCCGAAAAGAAGCACGCCGGGCGGGATGCAGCATCCCCGCCCGGCGTGTCGTCGACAGTACCGGAAGCTCCTGGTGGCCGCGTTGCTTCGGTCGCGGCCCGGGACCCGTTGCGAGACGCGGACGTCCGCTGGGGTGAGAAGCGCGGGGCTTCTGCTTTCGAATGGCCGGCATGGTACGCGAGGGGGCTGGCGGGGCGCAAGCCCGGCGCCGCGGCGGGCGGCAGCCGCGGCGAGGCCCCTCCCCGCCCGGGCGAATCCCCGGCGCCGGTCGGGGCACTCACCGTTGACACTGAAATACCGTGTCCCTAGCTTTCCCGCGCGATACCGGCCACCGGGGCCGGTGGCCGACTCATCAAGGAGGAAGGTTTTCATGAAGACGCTTCGACTGGCGCTGGTGGCGGTGGGCATCCTGGCCGCGACGACGGCGTTTGCCGGCGAGGGCCTGCTCGGCATCCAGATCACGAACGGCACGGCGGACCTGTACTACCCCGCCGGGGCGGGCTACATCTCGGCCAACTCACACTCCGAGGTCGGCGTCGGCATCCAGTACTGGCGCATGATGTCGCAGGACTACGCGTTCACGTTCTCCGGCGGCATCGGCTACTTCGGCGAGACCGACAAGCCGGGCACCGCCGCGCCGAACGGCTCGACGGACTTCAAGTACAGCCAGAACTCGTGGAACGTCCGCGTCGGCGGCGACCGTGCGGTGAAGGTCGGCGAGCGCGCGATCATCTACTTCGGCCCCGGCCTCGAGATGTGGAGCGGCAAGGCCAAGTTCGAGGGCGAAGGCTACACGCCGGCCTACGAGTCGCAGAACGTGACCCGATTCGGCGTCTCGGGCCGCGTCGGCGGGGCGATGATGCTGTCCGAGAAGGTCGGCTTCAACTGCCAGCTCGGCCGCTACGTGGCCTACGCCTCGGCCGAAGAAGACGGCGCCAAGGCGACCTGGTGGCCGAGCGGCTTCGAGGCTTCCGGCGGCATCGTCTTCCGCGTTCCCTGACGCACGGCTTCGTTCGCGACGGGCGTCCGGCACTCGCCGGGCGCCCGCTTCGCATTCTGGCGGCACCTGGGTCGCGCGTGGCGCGAGCGGCGTGAGGCGCTATGCTGGCGGCCGGTCGCACCGGGACAAGGGAGGTGGATGTGAAGCGCGTCGCCCTGCTGCTGTCGGTCGTACTCCTGCTCGTCGCGCCGTCGCTCGCCCGCGCGTCCGGCCCGGACCTGGGGGGCGGGCTTCCCGACGCGAAGCCCGACACCACGCGCTTCCTCCCGCGCTGGCTCAACGCGTCGCTCGGCTTCGGGATGGATTGGATGCAGTCGCCCGAGCTGGTGCGCTCGCGCTACGGCCCCGGCGTGAGCTTCTCGGCCGGGCTGTGGACCCCGCTCGCGCCGAGGATGCGTTTCGCGATCGAGGCCGAGTACCTCGACCTGCCGTCCAAGTACTACTCCGTGCGTTCCATCTACGACCCCTACTCGAACGTCGGGGCGGGTCACACGGTCGACGGTCTCGCGGTCGTTTCGTTCCGCCCGTGGCGAAACCTGTGGCTCGAAGCGGGCGCCGGGGGCGGCTACTTCACGTCGGGCTACTCCGACTTCTACTACGTGGACGGGCTCACCGGCGAGACCGTCCTGTTTCCGGACGACAGCGGCTGGGGAGCGGCGATCACGGCCGGGCTCGCCTACGACTTCACGATCGGCAAGCGCTTGCACCTGTTCGCCCAGTCGCGCTGGCTGCGTTTCGAGGGCAAGGCCGAGACGCTCCACCTGGTGCCGATCCGGGTCGGCTACCAGTTCGACTGACGCCCGCGCGCCGACACGAAGGCCCTGCAGGCGCTGGCGCCGCGGGGCCTTCGTCGTCCGCTTTCGTGTGGCTTCAGTGCGCCTTCTCGCGCACCTCGCGCACCACGCGCTCGATGAACTGCTCGCGCGGCATCGTGCCCAGGTCGCCCTGGCCCTTGCGCCGCGGCGCGCACGTGCCCGCGGCGGCGTCGCGCGGGCCCACGACGACCATGTACGGGACCTTCTGCAGCTCGGCGTCGCGGATCTTGGCGCCCAGCTTCTCGTCGCGCACGTCGGTCTCGACGCGCAGCCCGGCGGCCTGGAACATCGCCGCGGTCTCGGCCGCGTACTCGTGCGCCTTGGGGTGCACGGGAATCACCGTCACCTGCGTGGGCGCGACCCACACCGGGAACTCGGCGCCCGTGTGCTCGATGAAGATGCCCACGAAGCGCTCGAGCGAGCCGTAGAGCGCGCGGTGCAGCATGATGACCTCGTGCTCCTGCCCGTCAGGCCCGGTGTACACGACGCCGAAGCGCTTCGGCAGGTTCAGGTCCACCTGGATAGTCGGGCATTGCCACTCGCGGCCGATCGCGTCGCGCAGCTTCACGTCGATCTTGGGCGCGTAGAACGCGCCGCCGCCCTCGTCGATCTCGTACGGCAGGCCACGCGCCTCGAGCGCCTGCTTGAGCGCGTGGGTCGCGAACTCCCACTCCTCGTCGCTACCCAGGTACTTGTCGAACGGCCGGGTGGCGAGGTAGCACGAGTACTCGTAGCCGCAGGTCTTGAGCAGCCGGTCCATCAGGGTGAGCACGCCCTCGATCTCGCTCTGCAGCTGGTCGGGCGTGCAGAAGATGTGCGAGTCGTCCTGCGTGAACCCGCGCACGCGCTCCATGCCGTGCAGCACGCCGGAGCGCTCGTAGCGGTACACGGTGCCCAGCTCGGCGAAGCGGATCGGCAGCTCGCGGTAGCTGTGCTTGCGGCTCATGTAGATCATGATGTGGTTCGGGCAGTTCATCGGCTTGGCGCGGTACGCCTGCTCGTCGATCTGCATCGGCGAGTACATGATGTCGCCGTAGTTCTGCAGGTGGCCCGAGACCTCGTACAGCTTCTCGCTCGCGATGTGCGGGGTGTAGACGAGCTGGTAGCCGCCCTTGAGGTGCTCCTCTTTCCAGAAGGTCTCGAGCACGTGCCGCACCATGCCGAGGCGCGGGTGCCAGTGCACGAGCCCCGGCCCCACCTCCTCGTGGATCGAGTACAGGTCCAGTTCGCGCCCGAGCCGGCGGTGGTCGCGCTTGAGCGCCTCCTCGACGCGCTTCAGGTGTTCCTCGAGCTCGCCGGCGCTCGCGAACGCGGTGCCGTAGATGCGCTGGAGCATCTCGTTGTTCTCGGAACCCAGCCAGTAGGCGCCGGCGACGTGCGTGAGCTTGAACGCCTTCACCTTGCCGGTGCTGGCCACGTGCGGGCCGCGGCACAGGTCCAGGAAGTCGCCGTTGCGGTAGGTGGTGACCTTCGCGTCCGCGGGGATCTGCGAGAGGAAGTGGAGCTTGTACTTCTCGTCCTTCCAGATCTTCGCCGCCGCGTCGCGCGTGGTCTCGGCGTACTCGAACGGCTGGTCGAGCGCGACGATCTCGTGCATGCGCGCCTCGATCTTCTCGAGGTCCTCGGGGGTGAACGGGGTCGGCTTCGCGAAGTCGTAGTAGAAGCCGCCCTCGACCGGCGGCCCGCCCGCGACCTTCACCTCGGGAAACAGCTCCGTCACCGCCGTGGCGAGGATGTGCGCCGCGGAATGGCGCAGGCGGTAGAGCTCTTCCCCACCGGGGTAGTGCGACAGGTCCGGTCCGGCTGCGGTGGCGCTCGACATGGCGACCCTCTCGGGGCGGGGCCCCTTTGCGAAAACGGGGCGGCGCGCCGGCTGGGCCAGGCGTGCGCGCCCCTCGAAGGATGGTGGGCGATACTGGACTTGAACCAGTGACCCCTTGCTTGTCGAGCAAGTGCTCTACCAGCTGAGCTAATCGCCCTCGGGGCCGCGGAGTTAACTAGAGCGCGCGCGGGGCGTCAAGGCGGGGCGGACGTACCACGCCCTCAATCGTTCGCGGCGATGGACACCCCCACCGTGAAGAAGTCCCCGAGGTCGCCGCCGCCATAGAGGGCCGGAGCCTCGAGCACGAACGGATGGTACCGGCCGTCGAGACGCACGCGGGCGCCGCGCCCGGCCCGCGCGCTCACTCCGGCCCCGACCCAGCCACCGACGCCCGTCCGGGACTCGGTGCCCCGGAGCAGCACCGTGTCGCCCCACGTGACGTAGGTGATCCCCAGGCCGACCGCGGCGAACGGGAGCACGGAGCGCGTTCCCCAGTCCCGTCGCCCCGTGGCCACCAACTGGAAGACGCCGACGTCCGGGTTCGACGCGACGTGATTGAGCAAGGCGGCCTCGTGTTCTCCGCCATGGCGGGCGTACCCGAGCTCCGCACCGAGCGCCCCGAACCGGCGCGGAAACTCCAGCGACCAGGCGGCCGTCCAGCCCTCCTGGAGCGCGTGCTGCGGGCCCTCCAGCGCCACGCCGCCGCGGATCGCGACGACCTGTCGCGGGACGGCGAGGGCCGGCGCCGCGCTCGCGACCAGCGCGATCACGGCGATCCATGCGCATCTCGTGGCCATCGGGTTCATGGGCTCCTCCCCTCGAATCGTTCCGGCGTCGGACGTCGGGGGGCGCCCACGCGGGCCGGCCCACGACGAAGGTCGTGCGGCACCCGCTGCCTCCGGACGCGCGAGGCACGCCGTGCCTCCCGCACGCATCCGTTGCCGGACCATACACCGCGACCCGCGACCGCGTTCCCGCCCTCGCATGCTGGCGCGACGGGCGACCTTCGACCCATGTACCAGAAGCCGGCGCTGGGCTAGCTTCCCGTCGTTCCCCCGCCCACCGATGCCGGGGCCGAACCCGGTGACGAAAGGCCGTCTCGATGCCCATCGGTTCGAACCTGTCGCGCGCGCTCGCGTCGCTCGTGCTGCTGCTCGTGTTTTCGCCGCGCCCCGCGACGGCCGGGGAACCCGCCCGCGTGACGCCGGAGGTGTCCGCGCTCACGCCGTACGGGAACTGGGGAAGTTCCTTCGAGCGGTGGAGTCCGACGCGACCTCACGGATTCGTGCTGGGAGGACTCTCGTTCCTCGGCGTGGACCTGCCCGGCGGCACGGGCTGGACCCTGACGGGCGGCGGAGAGATGCCGATGTCCGACGGGGCGTGGACGCTCGTGCCTCGCGTCAGCCTGAGCGGGGCGGGAACGGACTACTCCGGCACGCTCTTCCTCGGGCGGGCGACACTCGACGGGCGCCTCACGAACGAGCGCGGCGGCATCCTCTACCACACCGAGGCCGGAGTCGGTGTCGGCCTCGTGGATCGCCCGATCCAGGTGTGGGATTCGTACCTTGAGCCGCCCCGGGTCCAGCAGACCACGAAGGGCGCGTTCGTCTTCCAGTTCGTCCAGGGCATGCGATCCGATCCCGAGAGGGGAAACGGGTTCGTGATCGAGTTCCTGTTCGCGATCGGGAGCGGCCACGACTCGATCAGCGCGCTCGAACTGGCGGCCGGCGTCGGCTTCTGAGCGCCGGGCCGAAGCGCGTTCACGACGGATTTCGCCAGGCCTCCCACGCCGGCTTCGCGCGCCCGAGCGAGTCGCGCAGGCCGAGCGAACCGAGGAACGCCGCGAACTCCGGTGTCTGGAAGCCGTAGCAGCCGAACAGCACGTTCAGCGACACGCTCGACCAGTCCGTGTACAGGAACCAGCTCGCGAACGGGACGCGCGAGGCCGGCTGCCGGCCGAGCCACACGCGGAAGCGGCGGACGGCCTCGGCCTGGGCGGCCGGCGAGCCGTTCAC
>CAZIXL010000133.1:0-7466 GCA_964542885.1 uncultured bacterium | reverse complement strand
CGTGCAGTTCGGGCGTGCCACGGCCGGTGCGGCCCACGAAGCCCATGGAGTGGCACTCGTCGATCATGACCAGCGCGCGGTACTTCTCGGCCAGCTCGACGATGGCCTTCAGGTTGGCGATCGTGCCGTCCATGCTGAACACGCCGTCGGTGACGACCAGCTTCTGCGGGCAGCCCTTCTCGGTCGCCTCCTGCAGGCAGCGCTCGAGGTCGGCCATGTCGTCGTTCGCGTACCGCCAGCGCTGCGCCTTGCACAGCCGCACGCCGTCGATGATCGAGGCGTGGTTCAGCGCGTCGCTGATCACCGCGTCGGTCTCGCCGAGCAGCGGCTCGAACACGCCGCCGTTGGCGTCGAAGCACGCCGCGTAGAGGATCGTGTCCTCGGTGCCGAGGAACTCCGAGATGCGGCGCTCGAGCACCTTGTGCAGGTCCTGCGTGCCGCAGATGAAGCGCACCGACGACATGCCGTAACCGTGCGAATCGAGCGCGCGGTGCGCCGCCTCGACGACCTTCGGGTGGCTCGAGAGCCCGAGGTAGTTGTTCGCGCAGAAGACGAGCACCTCGCGCCCGTCCTCGAGCCTCACCTCCGCCCCCTGCGGCGAGGCGATGACGCGTTCGCCCTTGTAGAGCCCCGCCTCGCGGATCTTCCCGAGCTCGGCGGCGAGCGCCGGCTTCATGGTGTCGAACATCGTCCCCTCCCCCCTAGGCCTGCTCGCCCCACGGCACCAGGACGACCTTGCCCGCCTTGCCCTCGCGCAGCAGGCCGATCGCCTCCTCGAAGCGTTCCATCGGCATCGTGTGCGTGATCGACGGCCGCAGGTCCAGCCGGCCCGAGCGCAGCAGCTGGTCGAGCTGGTCCCACGTCTCGTACAGGCGGCGCCCGACGATGCCCTGCAGCGTGACGCCCTTGAAGATCACGAGCCGGTTCCAGTCCAGGTCGAACGGCTCGGTCGGCAGCCCCAGGAGCGAGAGCCGGCCGCCGTTGCGCAGAGCCGCGAGCCCGTCGCGCATCGCCCCCGGCTTGCCCGACATCTCGAGCACGCCGTCGAGGCCGCGGCCGGCCGTGATCTCGCGCACGCGCCCCGCGAAGTCCTCCTTCGAGACGTCGATCACGTGGTCGGCCTTCATCTGCCGCGCCAGCTCGAGGCGGTACGGCGAGACGTCCGAGGCGATCACGCACGAAGCCCCGGCCGCCTTCGCGATCGCGATCGAGAAGAGCCCGATCGGGCCGCAGCCGGTGACGCCGATGTTGCAGCCCGACAGCGGGCCGGCGAAGGCCGTGTGCACCGCGTTGCCGCTCGGCTCCATGATCGCGGCGACCTCGAGCGGGATGCCGGGCGGAATGGGCCACGCGTTGATCGCGGGGATCGCCACGTACTCGGCGAAGCCGCCGTTCACGTCCACGCCCAGGATGCGGGTGTTCTCGCACACGTGGCCGAGGTTCATCCGGCAGGGTGTGCACGTGTGGCAGATGATGTGGCTCTCGGAGGAGACGAGGTCGCCCAGCTTCACGTTGGTCACGCCGGGGCCCAGCTCGATCACCTCGCCCACGAACTCGTGCCCGATCGTGACCGGCGGCTTCATGCGCCCCTCGGCCCAGCGGTCCCACGTCCAGATGTGCAGGTCGGTCCCGCACACCCCGGCCCGCTTCACCTTGAGCAGGATCTCGCCCGGGCCCACCGTCGGCACCGGGACGTCGCGGATCTCCGCCCCCGGGCCCGCCTTCGCCTTCACCACCGCCTTCATCGTCTGCGTTCGCGTCGCCGGGCTCTTCGCCTCGGCCGTCGCCGTCGTCGTCGGAGTCATCGTTCGAGCACCTCGCGCAAGGCCGCTCCGGTATGCGACCCCCGGGCGCGCGCCACCGCTTCGGGGGTTCCAGCGGCCACGACGGTTCCACCGCCGTCGCCGCCCTCGGGTCCAAGGTCCACGATCCAGTCCGCGCACTTCACCACGTCCAGGTTGTGCTCGATCACGAGCACCGTGTTGCCGCGCTCGACGAGCGCCTGCAGCACGTCCAGCAGCACCCGGACGTCCTCGAAGTGGAGCCCGGTCGTGGGCTCGTCGAGCACGTACAGCGTGCGGCCGGTCGCCACCCGGGACAGCTCGGTCGCCAGCTTGACGCGCTGTGCCTCGCCGCCCGAGAGCGTGGTCGCGGACTGACCGAGGTGAATATAGCCGAGCCCGACACCCGCGAGGGTTTCGAGTTTCCTCCTGAGAGGCGGGACCGCGCCGAGGAACTCGAGCGCCTCCTCGACCGTCATCTCGAGCACGTCGGCGATCGAGCGGCCGCGATAGAGCACCTCGAGCGTGTCCCGGTTGTAGCGCCGCCCGTGACACACGTCGCAGCGCACGAACACGTCGGGCAGGAAGTGCATCTCGATCCGCCGCGAGCCGTCGCCTTCGCACGCCTCGCACCGCCCGCCCTTGACGTTGAACGAGAAGCGGCCCGGGCCGTAGCCGCGCACCTTCGCCTCGGGCAGCTGCGCGAACAGGTCGCGGATGAGCGTGAACGCGCCCGTGTAGGTGGCGGGATTCGAGCGCGGCGTGCGGCCGATCGGGCTCTGGTCGATGTCCACGACCTTGTCGATCCGTTCGGCGCCCTCGAGCTTCCTGTGCGCCCCGGGCCGCGCCGACGCGAGGCCCAGGTGCTGCTGCAGCGCCGCGAGCAGGATGTCGTTGACGAGGGTGCTCTTGCCCGAGCCCGAGACGCCGGTCACGCAGGTGAAGGTCCCGAGCGGCACCTCCACGTCGACGTTCTTCAGGTTGTGCGCGCGCGCGCCGCGCACGGCGAGCGTCGCGCCCGCGGCCGGGCGCCGTCGCGCGGGCACCTCGATCCGCTTCGAACCCGAGAGGTACTGCCCGGTCAGCGAGCGCGGGTTGCGGGTGACCTCCTCGGGCGTTCCCGCCGCGACGAGCGCGCCGCCGTGGCGGCCGGCGCCCGGTCCAAGGTCCACGAGCCAGTCCGCGGCGCGCATCGTGTCCTCGTCGTGCTCCACCACGACGACCGTGTTGCCCAGGTCGCGCAGCCGCTCGAGCGTCGCGAGCAGCCGGCGGTTGTCGCGGTGGTGGAGCCCGATCGACGGCTCGTCGAGGATGTAGAGCACGCCCGTCAGCTGCGAGCCGATCTGCGTGGCCAGCCGGATGCGCTGGGTCTCTCCCCCGGCGAGCGTCCCCGCGGGCCGGTCGAGGGTCAGGTAGCCGAGCCCGACGTCCTCGAGGAAGCCGAGCCGGCTCGAGACCTCCTTGAGGATCGGCGCCGTGATCGTGGCCTCGCCGCCCGTGAAGCGCAGCGCCGCCGCGCGCGCGCGCGCCGCCGACACCGCGAGTTCGGTCCACTCCGCGATGTTCGCCCCGTCCACGGTCACGGCGAGCGTCGCCCTGCGCAGCCGGCGGCCCCCGCACTCGGGACACGGCGTCGGGTTCATCCGGTCGGCGATGGCGCGGCGCACGGCCTCGCTCGAGGTCTGGCGGTAGCGCCGCTCGAGGTCGGGAATCACGCCGTGCCACTTCGAGCGATGGATGAACGCGCTGCCCTTCTTCGTGCGGAACTCGAAGCGGATCTCCTCGTCCCCGGCGCCGTGCAGCACGAGCTTCTGGATCCGCGCGGGCAGCTTCTTCCACGGCGTCTTGAGCGAGAAGTCGAACGCCTTCGCGAGGCCCGTCAGCGTGCCGCCCGTCCACGTCCCGTCGGCGTCGCCCATGCTCGCGATGGCGCCGTCGGCCAGGCTCTTCGACGGATCCGGCACCACGCGCGCCGGGTCCACGCGCAGGAGCGTGCCCAGGCCGTCGCAGCCCTTGCACGCGCCGTAGGGCGAGTTGAACGAGAAGTGCCGGGGCTCCAGGTCCTCGACCGCGGTGCCGCACTTCGGGCACGTCGCGCCGATGCTGAACGGCTCGTCGTCGGCGCCGTCGCGCGCGACCGTCACGAGCCCCGAGCCCAGCTTCACCGCCGCTTCGAGCGACTCCGTGAGCCGGGCGCGCTGCTCGGCCGCGATCGTCAGCCGGTCCACCGCGATCTCGATGTCGTGGCGCTTGTGGCGGGCCAGCTTCGGCGCCTCCTCGAGCTCGCACCAGGCGCCGTCGATGCGGGCACGCAGGTAGCCCTGCCGCGCCCAGCCTTCGAGTTCCTTGCGGTACTCGCCCTTCCGGCCGCGCACGACGGGCGCCAGGATGGCGATCTTGCGCCCGGCGTGCGTCTCGAGGATCTGGTCGGCCATCTGCTGCACGCTGCGCCGCGCCAGCGGCGTCCCGCATTCGGGGCAGTGCCGCGCGCCGACGCGGGAGAACAGCAGCCGCAGGTAGTCGTAGATCTCGGTGATGGTCGCGACCGTCGAACGCGGGTTGGAGCCGGCCCCCTTCTGCTCGATCGCGATCGCCGGCGACAGGCCCTCGATCGCGTCGACGTCGGGCTTTTCCATCTGCCCGAGGAACTGCCGCGCGTAGGCCGACAGCGACTCGACGTAGCGCCGCTGCCCCTCGGCGTAGAGCGTGTCGAACGCGAGCGAGGACTTGCCCGAACCCGACACGCCGGTGAGCACCACCAGGCTCTGCCGCGGCAGGCGCAGGGAGAGGTTCCGCAGGTTGTGCTCGCGTGCCCCGCGGATGACGACGTCGGCGAGGGCCGGGGCGCGGTGGGCGGCGACCGTCTCGGGATCGGATGGCGTGACGGGAGCGGTCATGGGCGGCCGACGATAGCAGAATCCCGGCACCCCGTGCGGCGCCGACGCGACGGCTCGCGCCTACTCGTAGCGCAGCGAATCGACCGGGTCGAGGCGCGACGCGCGCATCGCCGGGTACAGCCCGCAGAACACCCCGACGGCCGTCGAGACCAGCAACCCGGTGGCGACCGACCACGGCGAGACGAACGTCGGCAGCGGGCTCACCGCGCGCACCAGGCCGGCCACGCCGGCGCCGAGCAGGATGCCCAGCACGCCCCCGCCGGCCGTGAGCAGCACGGCCTCGAGCAGGAACTGCAGCAGGATCGCGCGACGGGGAGCGCCCAGGGCCTTGCGCACGCCGATCTCGCGCGTCCGCTCGGTCACCGCGACCAGCATGATGTTCATCACCCCGATGCCGCCCACGACCAGCGAGATGAACGAGATGAGGACCATGAGCGCCGTGATGCCGCCCGTCACCGTCTGGTAGAGCGACAGGAACGCGTCGTCGCTGAAGACGACGAAGTCGTTCAGCTTGTTGCTCGGCACGTGGCGGCGGACGCGCAGGATCTCGGTGATCTGTCGCATCGCCTCTTCGCTCTGGTCCGGCGAGACGGCGGTCGCGTCGAGGAACAACTCGCCGCGCTTCGGGAACCACGGCGGCGCGTCCGAGGGCGCGCTCCAGTACTTGTCGACGACGGTGTACGGCACGCAGGCGACCTCGTCGAAGTTGTTGCCGAGGAAGCGGCCCTTCTCCTCGAACTCGCCGATCACGGTGAACGGGACCCCGGCGATGCGGATCGTGCGGCCGATGCCGCGGGCCGTCCCGAACAGCGCCTCGCGCGTGTCCTTGCCGAGCACGACGACGTTCGCGTTCCGGCGCACCTCCTCGTCGGTGAAGAAGCGGCCGCCGGCGAGGTCGTAGCCGTGCGTGAGCAGGTACGAATCGGTGGTGCCGAACACGAATCCGCTGCGCGTGCTCTTGCCCTGGTAGGTGAGCGTCGGGTCGTGGTACGGCCACTTGAAGGGCGCGATCGCGCGCACGGCCGGCGCCTGGTCGAGGATCGCCGCGGCGTCCGCCATCGTGAACGCCTTGCGCTGCTTGAGGCTGTCCGGGACGCCGTCCGAGAAGCTGATGCCGGGGCGGATGCGGCGGATGTAGATCGTGTTGTTTCCGAACGACTGGATGCTCTGCTGGAAGGAGCGCTGGAAGCCGTTGATGAGCGACGCCATGCCGATCACCGTGCCCACACCGATCACGATGCCGAGCAGCGCGAGCGCCGAACGCATGCGGTTCGCGACGAGCGCGGTGCGCGCCATGGCGAAGGTCTCGCGGGCGAGGTAGGTCAGCCGCATCGCGTCACTCGTAGCGCAGCGCTTCGATCGGGTCGAGGCGCGCGGCGCGGAACGCCGGGTACGAGCCGAAGAAGACACCGACGCCGGTGCTCATCAGGATGCCGAGCAGCACGGCCGGCAGGCTGAGCGCGGCCGGCAGCGGGCTCACGGCGCCCACCGCGAGCGCCAGCCCTCCCCCGAGCGCGATGCCGACGAGGCCGCCCGACACCGACAGCGTCGTCGCTTCGACCAGGAACTGCGTGAGGATGTCGCGCCGTCGCGCGCCGAGCGCCTTGCGCACGCCGATCTCGCGGGTCCGTTCGGTCACCGAGACCAGCATGATGTTCATGATGACGATCCCGCCCACGAGCAGCGAGATCGCGGCGACGCCGATCGTGACCACGAAGATGCCGCCCGTGAGCGTGCGGTACAGGGTCAGCCAGGTCTCCGAGTTCGTGAGCCCGAACCGGTCGGGCTGGCCGGGCCGCTGGTGACGGCGCGCGCGCAGGATGTTGCGCGCCTCCTGCTCGGCCGCCGGCATCGAGGCCTGATCGACGCTCTTGACGGCGATCTCGATCGAGCCCCGTTCGAGCCAGTACTTCTGGAACGTGCGGATCGGGATCGTGACGAACCGGTCCTGCGACTGGCCGAACATCTTGCCCTTCGGCTTCGTGACCCCGACGACCTGGAACTCGTACTGCCCGACCCGCATCGTGCGTCCCACCGCGCCGAGCGAGCCGAACAACTCGTCGGCGACCTCGGGGCCGATCACGCAGACCGCCCGCCGCCCGGCGTCGTCGATCTCGGACAGGTGCCGGCCGTCCTCGATCGCGAGGTCGTCCACCACGTCGTAACCCGGGCTGCGACCGCGCAGGCTCACCGCGTTCATGGTCCGATTGCGGACGCGCAGGGGCGCGGCCCCGCCGGCCTGCGCCACGACCAGACTCGCGTGCTCCACGCCCTCCCGCAGCGCGTCGGCGTCCTCGATCGTCACGTCCGGCCGCTTGACCGCCTCGTCGAACGCCTCGCGGCTGGTGATGAAGCCGAACTTGTCGACCACGAAGACGTTCGCGCCGGCGTTGAGCAGCTTCTGCGTGACGAAGCGGTTCAACCCTTCGACGAACGACACGACGGCGATCACCGAGGCCACGCCGATGATCGTCCCGAGGAGGGTGAGGAACGACCTCAGCTTGTTCGCGCGCACGCCGCCGAGAGCGATCCCGATACTCTCGCGGAGGTTCACGCGTCCGCGCCGTCGACTCCCGTGGAAAGCGGGGTCGGGTTGACCTGGTCCTCCTCGACCTTGCCGTCCTTCATCCGCACGATCCGCCGCGCGTGCGCCGCGATGTCGGCCTCGTGCGTGACGAGGATGACCGTGTTGCCCTGGCGCCAGATGCGCTCGAACGCCGCCATGATCTCCTCGCCGGTGCGCGAGTCGAGGTTGCCGGTCGGCTCGTCGGCCAGGATGATGCTCGGC
>CAZIXL010000132.1:7068-7472 GCA_964542885.1 uncultured bacterium | reverse complement strand
GGAGTACCAGCCGTTCCCGTGGGTCGACGGCACGCACTTCCAGTGCGCGTTCGGGCACCTGAACGGCTACTCGGCGGTCTACTACACCTACATGTGGTCGCTGGTGATCGCGAAGGACATGTTCTCGAAGTTCGACCCGGACCACATGCTCGCCGCCGGCGTCGCGAAGGACTACCGCATGAAGGTACTGGCGCCGGGCGGCTCCAAGCCCGCCGCCGAGCTGGTCTCGGACTTCCTCGGCCGGCCGTTCAACGAGCAGGCCTGGAAGAAGTGGCTGGACCGCGACGACCAGTAGCAGCCGTTCGCAGGCACCGGAAGGCCGGGCCCCGGGGGCCCCGGCCCGCCCGCCCCCGGGGGCGGCGGGGGGCCGCGGCCGCGGCCCCCCCCCCCCCGCGGGGGGCATG
>CAZIXL010000132.1:965-7058 GCA_964542885.1 uncultured bacterium | reverse complement strand
GCTGGACCGCGACGACCAGTAGGCGCGGACGGATTCGAAGCACCGCAGGCCCGCCCGGGAAACCCCGGGCGGGCCTTCCTGCGACCGGGGGGCGGGCCGGCTCTTCCTGCCGGAGAAGCCGGCAGGAAGGCACTGAGCCGCCGGCGTCGGGGGTGGGATCATGTCCTCTCTCCCGGGCCGCGCAACCTCGCGGCCGACCCCGGCGCATCCCTTCCCGAGGTGCACATGAACCGCGCCCTGCGTGCCGCCCCGCTCGCGGCACTCCTCCTGCTCTCCCTTGCCGCCCGGCGCGCGTTCCCGCAAGCCCCGCCCGCCGTCGAGACCCGCCTGAGCTGGGACCAGTGCGCGGGCGACGGGTACATCGGCGACCACTCGTTCGCGTGCGACGTGAACACGGGCGAGGAGACGATCGTGGCCTCGGTGATCTTCCGGGACGGGCCCCGGACGAACGTCGCCGGCCTGGTGGGCTTCATCGACGTCACGCTGACGTCGCCCACGCTGCCCAGTTGGTGGCTGGTGAAGACCGGCGAGTGCCGGTCGGGAGCCGTCACGGTGGTGACCGATGCGCTCGGTGACTCGCCGGGCTGCCTCGCCTGGGCCGGGACGACGCCGGTCGTCGCCGTCTACGACATCGCCAGGGGCGGCTTCTACGACCCGAACCAGATGGTGATCCAGGTCGCCACGGTCGTGCCGGCGGGCTCGGAGGTGGCGCTCGGCGCGAACACCGAGTACCAGCTCTTCCGCGTCCGCATCACGCACGCGAAGTCCGCGGGCGCCGGCGCCTGCGCGGGCTGCGCCGTTCCCGCCTGCATCGGCTTCGGGCAGCTCGAACTCGCGATGCTCGGCGGCGACACCGAGACCTTCGCGGGCGCCGGCCTCGACGCCGTCACCTGGCAGGGTGCGTACGTTTCGGCGTACCCGACCCGGCTCCACGATCCGCCCACGCCGGGATTGCACGACAACTTCCTGCAGTGCACGCTCCCGCCGGTGCCGGCGCGGAACCGCACCTGGGGCACGATCAAGTCGCTGTACCGGTAGGCGAACGGTGGCATCGCCGTCGTCGCGGTGGGATCCTCACTCGGTCGTGGCGGGGCGTCCCGGTTCCCGAACCGGCCGGCGCCCGGCGACGATGCCCGAAGCACCCAATCCTCGAAATGGAGGCCCGTCATGAGCACGCGAGCCGCAGCGCTGCTGGTCCTGTCGATCGTCCTGTCGTTCGCGCCGCCCGCCCATGCGGCTGGCTCGCTCCGGTTGAGCTGGGATCGCTGTGCCGGGAGCGACCCCGTGGCCGCGAAGACGTTCGCCTGCGACGCCAACACGGGGTACGAGGTGATCTATGGCTCGATCT
This sequence comes from uncultured bacterium, assembly GCA_964542885.1. GTDB lineage: Bacteria > Eisenbacteria > RBG-16-71-46 > RBG-16-71-46 > RBG-16-71-46 > CAIXRL01. The sequence continues at coordinate 5,710 of CAZIXL010000132.1, read as the reverse complement.
CCTTCGACGACGGGCAGGACCGGGTCGCCGTGGGTGGGATCATCGCCTACCTGGACGTCCAGGTCGTGAGCACCACCCTGCCGTCCTGGTGGCTCACCCGGGGCGGCGAGTGCCGTGCGAACGCCCTCGCCATCAGCGCGGACCCGGCGAACCTGCCCACGGGAGGCTCGTGCGTCGCGTGGACCACCGCACCCGTGCTCAGCGTATTCAACATCTCCGAATACGACGACGGAATGAACGACATCACGCTCTCGTGCGTCGCGGCGCCGCCCGAGGGCACCGAGATCACGCTCCCGCACGGCCAGGAGCTCGGCGTGCTGCGCATCGGGATCCTTCGCTCCGCGAGCTCCGGAGCGGGTGCCTGCGCCGGATGCACGACCCCGGCCTGCATCGGCTTCGGGAACATGCGCCTCAGCTTCGCCCTCGCGTCCGGCCTTCCGGACGAGGACCTCGTCGGCTCGACGTCGAGCGCGGTGTCGTGGCAGGGCGGGTACGTCGCCTCCTACGCCCCCGTTCCGGTGCACCAGGACGGCTCCGGCATCGTGACCTACCACGGGCACCTGAGCTGCACCGCGCAGCCGGTGGGCACGCAGAACCGCCCGTGGGGCACGACCACGGCGCTGTCCGGGTCGGCCCGGGGGGCGCCCGCCCCCCCCCCGGCGACGCGGCCGCCGCCCGCGCGGGCGACGGCCTCTCGCGTTCCGCCGGCGCGCGGTCAGGCGCCCTTGGAGCTCTCGCCTTCGCGGACGGTGCCGGCCAGCAGGTCGGCGTGGTAGCTCGAGCGCACGAGCGGGCCGCTCGCGGCGCCCTCGAAGCCCAGGTCGTCGGCGACCTGCTTCCAGTGCGCGAACTTGTCGGGGTGCACGTACTCGACGACCGGCAGGTTGAACGCGGACGGCCGCAGGTACTGGCCGATCGTGAGCAGGTCGCAGCCGTGCGCGCGCAGGTCCTCGAGCGTGCGGCGGACCTCGTCGTCGGTCTCGCCCAGGCCGAGCATGATGCCGCTCTTGGCCTTGATGCCCGTACCGCTGTCCTTCACGCGCTTGAGGACCTCGAGCGAACGCGCGTAGCGCGCGCTCGGGCGCACCACCGGGTGCAGCCGTTCGACGGTCTCGACGTTGTGGTTGATCACTTCGGGCCGCGCGTCGATCACGCGCTGCAGGTCTTCGGCGCTGCCGCGGAAATCGGGGATGAGCACCTCGATCACCGTGCCCGAGCGCCTGCGGATCTCGGCGATCACGTTCGCGAAGATCGTGCTGCCGCCGTCCTTCAGGTCGTCGCGCGCCACCGAGGTGATGACCGTGTGCCGCAGGTTCATCGCGGCGACGCTCTCACCCACGCGGCGCGGCTCGTCCCAGTCCACCCAGCCGTTCGGCTTGCCGGGCGCCACGGCGCAGAAGCCGCAGCGGCGGGTGCACAGCTCGCCCCGGATCATGATGGTCGCGGTCCCGCGCTCCCAGCAGTGGCCGAGGTTCGGGCAGCGCGCCTCCTCGCACACCGTCACCAGGCGCTGGTCGCGCAGCAGGGCCTTCGTCGCGGCGTAGTCGCCGTGGCCGGGGAGCTTGACCTTGAGCCACGGCGGCAGGCGGCGGAACTCGCCCTTCTCGACGGCGCCGAGCGAGCCGGCGCCGGAGGCGCAGCCCTTCGTGCGCGGCGCCAGCGGCACGCGCTCGGGCACGGCCGGGCGCGGGGCACCGTAGACGCCGATCTCCGGCGAGCCGCCCGCGGGGCCGGGCTCGCCGATCGTCACCAGCGGCTCGTCGCCGCGCGGGTTCGTCACGTCGCTCATGGGTTCAGTCCTTCGCCATGCCGGCGCCGATCGCCACCTCACCGGTGCCGCGCAGCGCGAGCATCCGGTCGAGGGCGACGCGCGCGTCGCGCTTCACGTCGTCCGGCACGCGGACGGCGTTCACCACGTGGCCGTCCGCCAGGTTCTCGAGGGTCCACAGCAGGTGCGCGGGGTCGATGCGGTTCATGGTCGCGCACGGGCAGACGTTCTTCTGCAGCGAGTGGATCCGCTGCTCCGGGTGCTCGAGCGCCAGCCGGTGCACCAGGTGGATCTCGGTGCCGATCGCCCAGTGCGTCCCCGGCGCGGCCTCGCGCACCCTGTCGATGATGTACTCGGTCGAGCCCACGAAGTCGGCGGCACGCACGACGTCGAACGGGCACTCGGGGTGCACGAGCACCTGCACGGCCGGGTCGGCCGCCCGCACCTCGTCGACCTGCGACTTCGCGAACTTCGTGTGCACCGAGCAGAAGCCCTTCCACAGCACGATGCGCTTCGCCGGGTCGAGCGCGTCGGCGTTCGCCGCCGCCGGATCCTTCGCGCGCCAGTCCCACTCGGCCATCTGCCCGAGCGGCACGCCCATCGCGAACGCGGTGTTGCGGCCCAGGTGCTGGTCGGGGAAGAACAGCACTTTCGGCTTTCGCGCCCACGCCCACTCGAGCACCTTCGCCGCGTTGCTCGACGTGCACACGACGCCGCCGTGCCGCCCGCAGAACGCCTTGATGGCCGCGGTCGAGTTCATGTACGTGACCGGCGTGAACACGTCGCCGTGCGCGGCGACGAGCGCGTCCCACGCCTCCTCGACGGCCGCGAGCGTGGCCATGTCGGCCATCGAGCAGCCGGCCTTCAGGTCGGGCAGCACCACGACCTGGTGCGGGGCGCGCAGCACGTCGGCCGATTCCGCCATGAAGTGCACGCCGCAGAAGACGATGTACTGGGCGCCCGCCTGCTGCGCGGCGAGCTGCGAGAGCTTGAACGAGTCGCCGCGGAAGTCCGCGAACTCGACGACGGCCTCGCGCTGGTAGTGGTGCCCCAGCACCACGGCGCGCGTGCCGAGCCGCTTCCGCGCCTCGCGCGTGCGGGCGTGGATCGTGCCGGCGTCGAGCGCCACGTAGTCCGAGAACGGGCGGGCGTCCGCGGGCACGGCCACCGGGCCGGTGAGCGTGCTCATTCGAGCTCGGCGTTCTTGAGCGGACGGCGCCCGGAGTAGCCGCCGTCGAGCGTGTGCCAGTGCGCCACCTCGGGCTCGCCGATCTGCCAGCACAGGAACACGAGGCGGTCCCCCGAGAGCGTGTAGAAGTCGCACAGGCCGCGGTCCACGTCCTTCACGAGCACGCCCGTCTCCTGCAGGCCCGCGAGCCCCTTGCCGATCGCCTGCCCGAGTGCGAGCCGCTGGTCGCGGCACGCGCGCAGCTCGGCGGCGTCCGGGTTCGCCTCGGCGGCGCCGAACGTGGCCACCTTCAGCACGTCGATCCGCGACTCCAGCCGGTCGAACTCGCGCTTGAGCCCGGCCAGCCGCTCCAGTTCGGGACGGATGCGCACGAGGAGCTGGTTCGCCTCCTCGGGGGTGAAGAGCGTGATGCGCACGATGCGTTCCTCCCGGCCCGGGGTCAGCTCTGGCAGCCGCCGCCCTCTCCGGTCTCGAACGACTTGCCGCAACCGCACGTCTTGACGGCGTTCGGGTTGTGGATCGTGAAGCCCGTCGCCTGCAGGGTCTCGACGTAGTCCACCTTCACGCCGTTCAGCACGCCGGCGCTCTCGGGGTCCACGAACACCTTCACGCCCTGGAACTCGCCGACCCAGTCGCCTTCCTGCGAGGCCTCGGCGAACGACATGCCGTACTGGTAGCCGGAGCAGCCGCCGGCCATGGCCGTGAGGCGCAGGCCGAGCACGCCGTCCTGCTGGGAAAGGAGCTCGCCGAGCTTGCGGGTCGCGGCGTCGGTCAGGGTCACCATCGCGTCGTTCCTCCTGTGCGGGTATCGGGTTCCGGGGCCGATTGCGTCGGGTTTTCGGCCGCCCGGGCCGCCCGCTGCATCCAGTGTCGCGCCGCGGCGGGCGGGGCCGCCTCGGTACGGTCGTATTCGAGAAGTTGCGAGAGCTGCCGCGTCACGTCGTCCCGGACGGCCTCGAGCGAGGGAGCCTTCGCCCCCAGCTCCAGTGCCATGCTGGTCATTTCGACGCCCTTCAGCCCGCACGGATGGATGAGCGAAAAGGCCGAAAGATCCGGGTGCACGTTGAGCGCGAACCCATGATAGCCGACCCATCGCCGGACCGCGACGCCGATGGACGCGATCTTGCGTTCTCCCACCCACACCCCCGTGCGCCCCGGCGACCGGTCGCTGACGATCCCGTGACCCGCCAGCACGCGGATCAGGGCCTCCTCCAGCGTCCGCAGCCAGCGGTGCAGGTCCCGGCCCACGCGGTCGAGCCCGACGATCGGGTAGCCCACGAGCTGCCCCGGACCGTGCCAGGTCACGTCGCCCCCGCGCGGCACCTCGAACACCTCGACGCCCAGCGTCGCCAGTGTCGCCGCGTCCGCCCGCAGGTTCCCCTCGCTCGGGCTGCGCCCCACGGTGAGCACGCTCGGGTGGTCGGGGTAGAGCAGCCAGTCCCCCGTCTCGCCGTTCGCGCGCGCCCGCACCAGCGCGTCCTGCAGCGCGAGTCCCTCGCGGTAGGGCGTCGCCCCGAGGGCGCAGACGGTCAGGGTGTCGTGCATGGGAACAGGATCCAAGGACCTTTTCCCGGCTTCGCCGCCGGGACCGGCGCGCCGGGACCAGAACATCCGAAAGCGGCTTCGCGGGACTCGAAACCCCTGCGCGCGTGCGGTGCGCCCGAGGAGCGGCGTAGCCAGGATGGCGAAGCCGCGACTGGATGCAGCGAGGCGGAGCAGGATGCGGAGCCGAGCGTGCCGCACGCGCGCAGGGGTTTCGAGTCCCGCGAAGCCAACCTCGAAGCTACG
>CAZIXL010000132.1:0-955 GCA_964542885.1 uncultured bacterium | reverse complement strand
CCTGCAGCCGGAGGCCGTCCCGGTACGAGGTGGGTCCGAGGTGGGCGACGGCGAGAGTGCTCACGGGATCGCTCAGGCGTAGAACCAGAGCAGCTCGGGCTTCTCGAGCAGCTCGCAGACGCGGCGCAGGAACTTGACGGCCAGCTCGCCGTCGACCACGCGGTGGTCGAAGCCGATCACCGCGTTCATCATCGGCGCCACCACGATCTGCCCGTCGCGGATCACCGGCCGCTCGACGATCTTGTGCACTCCGAGAATCGCCACGTCCGGCACGTTGATGACCGGCGCCGAGTTGATCGCGCCGAACACGCCCGCGTTCGAGATCGAGAACGTCCCGCCCTGGATCTCGTCCATCGTCAGCCGGTCCGCGCGCGCGCGCGACGCGATGTCGTTCACCTCGGCCGCCACCTGCACCAGGTTCTTGCGGTCGCAGTCCTTGATGTTCGGGACGATCAGGCCCTTCTCGTCGCGGCCCACCGCGATGCCGACGTTGTAGTACTTCTTCAGCACCATCGCGTCGCCCTCGGGACTCACCGAGCCGTTCATCCACGGGAACTCCTTCAGGGCCAGGACCGCGGCCTTGATGAAGAACGGCATGTAGGTGAGCTTGACGCCCTGCTTCTCGAGCTTCGGCGCCCATTCCTGCTTGAGCGCCACGATGGCGGACATGTCCACCTCGTCGAAGCAGTGCGTGTGCGCGGCCGTGTGCTTGGCCTTGACCATGTTCTCGGCGATCACCTTGCGCACGCGCGTGAACGGCACGACCTCCTCGCGCGGGCCGTCCGTCGCGGGCGCCGAGGCGCCGCGCAGGAACGCGGGCAGCGCCGCGGGCGCGCCCGCGGGCGCGGCGGCGGGCGCCACCGCCGCGGCCGGAACGACGGCCGGGCGGCGCTTGAGCCAGTCGAGCAGGTCGTCGCGCGTCACGCGGCCGGCCGTGCCGGAGCCCCGGATGCTG
>CAZIXL010000131.1:0-7481 GCA_964542885.1 uncultured bacterium | reverse complement strand
GGGCTCCGGCCCGGGCGCGTCCGGCGCGGCGGCCTCCGGCGCTCGTTCCGGCTCCGCGGCAGCGGCGGGTGTCGTCGCCTCGCCGGAGGGCGCCGCGACGTCCGGAGCCGGCATGGGGCGCCCGGCTTGCGCGGCTGCGCCTGCGTGCGCGGCGTCGTCGCGCCGGGCCTCGTCGCGCTCGTCCGGGCGCTCAGTGCCGTCCATCGCCGCCCTCCTTCAGGCGCTTCGACCAGCCCGTCACCATCGAGCGGAACGTGTCGAACCCATCCGCGATCACGAGCACGACGTGCGGCACCACGAACGTGCCCAGCACGACCATGCACGCGAAGTGCACGACGCGCGCGCCGTCGTAGCTGCCGAACAGCCGCTCGAGCCAGCCGAGCTGGACGGGCTTGTGCATCGCCCAGCCCGAGGCCACGACGAGCGCACCGAAGAGCGGCATCGACAGGTACGCGACGCGCTGGAGCGCGTTGTACTTGCCGGCGATCGGCGGGTGCGGCCACGGGCGGCGGCGCAGCATCGCCGGCACCACGCCCAGGTAGTAGCGGAGCATCGCGAGGCCTTCCGCGACGTCACCGCGGCGCGGCAGCAGCGCGCGCCAGCCGCCGCCGGCGGCGAGGCCGACCACGTAGAGCAGGCCGTTCAGCATGAACAGGTAGGCGAGCGCCCAGTGCAGGCGCAGCGCCGTCGCCAGCATGCGGTGGCCGAGGCTCAGGTGGTCGTAGATCCAGTTGCGCGGGTCGCTCGCCGTGTCGTGCAGGGCGCGCGCGATCCACACGCTCGCGGTGCCGACCCAGTCGCGCGTGCCCGTACCCGGGTCGAACGCGTGCCGGAACACCGGCGCGGCCCAGTAGATCGACAGGCCCGAGGCGATCAGGCCCGCGAGCAGCGGGACGTTCGCCCAGTGCGTGAAGCGCACGAGCACGTGGTGCTTCCGGGCGACCCGAACGGTGTCGGGCGGCGCGGTCCGTGCGGCGGCAGCCGGGGATGGAATCACGGACATGGGCGGGACTCTCGGGTGCGGGGCGCCCCGCGCGCAAGCAAAAGCGCGCGGGCGGGACGCGCGGGAGCGGGGGCGACGCGAGGGACGGGTGCGGTGCCGCGACATCGCCCCGGGTACTCGCCAGCGCCGGGCGTGTGACCGCGGGCCGCCGGCCGCGCGGGCCCCCGGGGGCGCGTCCGGCGCCCGCTGGCCTCGCCCGGGCGTGCGTAATAAGGTGTCGCGGCCCGCGGCGTCCGCGGGCCGGCGGACGCCCGCCGAACGCGAGGAAGGGACCCCCAGAACCGCATGTCGTGGCTCAAGCGCGAACGCACCGGCATCAAGCCCGGCCCGAAGGCCGAGCGGCCCGAGCTGCCCGAAGGGCTGTGGACCAAGTGCGACGGTTGCGGCGAGGCCCTGTTCCAGACCGTCCTCGACCAGAACCTGTGGACCTGCCCGCACTGCGACCACCACTTCCGCGTGCCGGGTCGCCAGTATGCGGGGTACCTGCTCGACGAGGGCTCGTTCGCCGAGCGCCACGCCGGCCTGGTGGCCGGCGATCCTCTGCATTTTCGCGACGCGAAGATGCCCTACCCGGAACGGCTCGCCGCCGCCCAGCGCGACACGGGCGAGAAGGACGCGGCCATCGCGGGCGTGGCGACGATCGGCGGCGTGCCCGTGAGCGTCGCCCTGATGAACTTCTTCTTCATGGGTGGCTCGATGGGTTCGGTGGTGGGCGAGAAGGTGGCGCGCGCCATCGAGGACGGCATGCGGGAACGGCGCGCGGTCGTCGTGGTCTCGGCCACGGGCGGGGCGCGCATGCAGGAAGGCATCCTCTCGCTCATGCAGATGGCCAAGACGTCGGTGCTCCTCGCGCAGCTGCGCGCGCAGCGCCTGCCGTTCGTGTCGGTGCTGACCGACCCGTCCACGGCGGGCGTGCTGGCGTCGTACGCCTCGCTGGGCGACGTGATCGTGGCCGAGCCGAAGGCGCTCGTGGGCTTCGCCGGCGCCCGGGTGATCCGCCAGACCATCGGCGAGGACCTGCCGAAGGGTTTCCAGCGCGCCGAGTTCGTGCTCGAGAAGGGATTCATCGACCGCATCGTCCACCGCAGGCAGATGCGGGTTGAAGTGGGGGCGCTGCTGCGCTACTTCTGGCACGCGACGCGCGGCTTCGCTCCCGAAGGTGGCACGTCCCCGCACGCGTACGATCCGAACGCTCCCCGATCGGACTCCTGAGCACCGCGCCGGCAGCGCCTCCGTGAGCACGACCCTCCAGCGCCAGCTCGAAGCGCTCTACGGCCTCGAGCGGCGCCGCGACAAGCTGAACCTCGACGGCACGCGCACGCTCCTGTCCGCGCTCGGCGACCCCCACCGCACGTTCCGTTCGGTGCACGTGGCCGGCACGAACGGCAAGGGTTCGGTCTGCGCGCTGGTCGAGCGCGTGCTGCGCTCGGCACGCCTCGCGACGGGCCTCTTCACCTCGCCGCACCTGGTGGACTTCCGCGAACGCATCCGCGTCGGCGGCCGCTGGGCCGACGAGGCCGGGCTGTCCGCGCGCCTCGCCACGATCGACGGGCTGCCCGGAGCGGGCGAGCGCACGTTCTTCGAGGTCGCCACCGCGCTCGGGTTCGACCACTTCGCGCGCCACGGCGTGGCCTGGGCCGTGGTCGAGGTCGGCCTGGGCGGCCGGCTCGACACGACGAACGTGCTCCAGCCCGACGTGTGCGCCATCACGAACGTGGGGCTCGACCACGCCGAGATCCTGGGCGACACGCACGCGAAGATCGCCGCCGAGAAGGCCGGCATCCTCAAGCCCGGCGTGCCGGCGGTGACGGGCGTCGACCACGACGCCGCGGCGAGCGTGGTCGCGCGCGTGGCGCGCGAGGTGGGCGCGCCGCTCCACCAGGCGCGCGACCTGGTCGACGTGAAGGAGGTGCAGTACGGCCCGTGGGGCACGCGCCTCCAGGTCGAGTGCGAGCCGTGGGGCACGTTCCGCCTGCAGACGACCCTGCGCGGTCGGCACCAGCGCGCGAACGCGCGCGTCGCGCTGGCCGTGCTGTCGCTGCTCGCCCGCGGCGGCGTGCGGATCCCGCTCGAGGCGCTGCGCGACGGCTTCGCCGAGGCGCGCTGGCCGGGCCGGCTCGAGCCGTCGCCGGTCGTGCGGCGGTTGTGGTGGGACGGGGCGCACAACCTGGACGGCGTGCGCGAGCTGGCGCACGCGTGGCGCGACGACATGGGGCTCGAGCCGCCGGTCGCGATCGTGTTCGCGGCGGGCCGCGACAAGGACGCGCGCGCGATGCTGCAGCGCCTGGGGACGTTCGCGCCGCAGGCGGCCCTCGTGCTCCCGCGCACGCGCAACGCGCGTTCGCTCGAGCCCGGGGCGCTCGCCGCGCACGCGGCGGCGCTCGGGCTCGCGGCGGTGACCGCGCCCGGCGTGCGCGAGGCCCTCGCGCCCTGGCTCGACCACGGCGCCGACGGCCGCGGCCGCGCGTCGGGCCGGGTGCTGGTGTGCGGCTCGCTCTTCGCGGTCGGCGAGGCGATGGAGGCGTTCGGCGGCGCGCCGGGCGAACGGCAGTGAGCGGCGCGCGCACGGGGTTCGTGCGGCGGTTCGCCGCGCGCGCGCTCGCGTTCGTGCTCGTGCTGGCGGCGGGCACGGCGTTCGCGGCCGATCCCGAGCCGCCGTTCCACATCACCGCCGACAACATGACCGGCGGGCGCACGGACGCCGGCGACGTGCTGTACCTGAACGGCAACCTGCGCGTGCGCCGCGGCGGGACGGTGCTCACCGCCGACCTCGGGCGCTACGAGCGCACGAACGGCCTCATCGACCTGACCGGCAACGTGCGGCTCGTGGACAGCACGACCACCGTGACCTGCAACCACGCGGCGTTCTCCGAGACCGACGACCGGCTGAACCTCGACGGCGACGTGGTGATCGTGGACCGCGATGCGCGGCTCGAAGCGCCGTACGGCTGGTACGACCGCCGCAACGGCTCGGCCTACCTGGGCGGCGGCGTCGACGGGCGCGAGAAGGAGCAGCGGATGCGCTCCGACGAGGCGTTCTACGTGCGCGACTCCCTGCTCGTGAAGGCCCGCGGGCACGTGCGCGGCTGGGACGACTCGGCCCGCGTCGAGCTGGGGGCGCAGCGGATCGATTTCGACCGCGGCACGAAGGTCGCCGTCGCCACCGGTGAGCCGAAGCTGCTCTCGCGCGACGCCGACGGCGCGCTCACGACCCTCACGGCGCGGCTGCTGCGGGTGAATTCGCGCGCCCGCACCGCCGAGGCGGTGGACTCGGTCGAGGTCGTGCGCGACACGCTGCGCGTGCGGGCCGACCACGCGTTCTTCGACGACTCGACGGGCTACGGCCTGCTCGTCGGCAGCCCGCGCGCGTGGGACAACGAGACCGCGGTGACGGGCGACACGCTCGAACTGCTCACGGTGCAGCGCAAGCTCCAGCGCGTCGTCGTGCGCGGCAACGCGGTCATGGACTACGCGGCCGTGCGCGCCACGAACGCGGGCGAGACCAGCCGGCTGACCGGGCGGCAGGTGGACGTGTTCGTGACGCAGAACCGGATCGACAGCCTGCTCGCGATCGGGGCGGCGCAGAACGAGTACGCGGCGCCCAGGACGCCGGGCAAGACACAGGAACGCAACCTCGCGAACGGCGACTCGATCATGGTCTGGTTCAAGGACCGGAAGGTGGACCGGGCGCGCGTCGTGGGCGACGCGAAGGGCGAGTACCGCTCGCCCGTGGACGAGGCCGACACGCTCGCGGTCGCGAACGAGGTCGTGCGCTACGACGGCCGGGCGATCGAGTTCGAGGTGCCGCGGAGCCGCATCGTGCTCGACGGCAAGGCGCACCTCACGTACCGCGAGCTCGAGCTGAGCTCCAAGCGCGTGGAGTTCGACAGCGAGAAGCAGACGCTCGTCGCGCGCGGCTCGCCGGTGTTGCTCGACAAGGGCGACGAGGTGGACGGCCACCTCATGACCTACGACCTCGAATCGCGCCAGGGCACGATCTACCAGGCCGAGACCCGCTACGAACAGGGCTTCTACCGCGGCGAGAAGATCCACAAGGCCGGCGAGAACGAGCTGGACGTGATGCACGGCTCGTACACCACCTGCGACCTCGAGCACCCGCACTATCACTTCGCCGCGCGCGAGATGAAGATCTACCTCAAGGACAAGCTGGTCGCGAAACCGGTGGTGTTCTACCTGCGCAACGTGCCCGTGCTGGCGCTGCCGTTCTACGTGTTCCCGATCAAGCCGGGCCGGCACTCGGGATTCCTGTTCCCGAACTTCGAGTTCGGGTTCAACAACCAGGGCGGGCAGTTCGTGCGCAACGCCGGGTACTACTGGGCGATGAACGACTACATGGACCTGACGCTCGCCGGCGACTACTACCAGGCCGAGCCGGCGTGGGCGCTGCGCGCGGAGGGCAACTACAAGCTCCTGTACGCGTTCGACGGCGGCTTCAACGGGCGCTTCGAGCACAACGACCTCACGAAGCGCGACGACTACGTGTTCGAGGCCAACCACCAGCAGGAGCTGACGCCGCGCACCCGGCTGTCGGCGCGCGGCAACTTCACCTCGAGCCGCGACTACAGCAAGAGTCCGCTGTCGGGCTCCTCGCTGGCCCAGCAGCTGAACCGGTTCCTCAACTCCAGCGTCTCGGTCACGCACGCGGCGGACTGGGGTTCGTTCTCGGGCGCGGTGAGCCGCATCCAGGACCTGGACGCCGACGAGTCCATCAAGCTCGCGGCCGTCTACCCGGTCGGCTCGTTCGCCTCGCTGCCGAACCTCACGACCACCACGCCCAGCGTGTCGTTCGTCCTGCCCACGCGCACGCTCGGCAGCTGGGGGCTGTTCAAGGACACGCCCGTCGGCAAGTCGCTCCAGACGACCTACTTCAGCCTCAACTCGACGTACCTCTCGTACGGCACGCACCAGGGCTACGTCGCCCGGCGGGAATACGCCTTCGATTCGACGGCCGTCGTGGATTCCTCGAACGTGATCGCGCAGCGCATCACGACGCGGCGCGGCTTCCAGTCCACGATGTCGCTCTCGGATTCGCGCCGGCTGTTCGGCTGGCTCAACACCTCGCCCACGCTGGTCGCGAACATGGCCGTGTTCGACTTCGACGAGCAGGGGCACCGCGTGGTGCCGGCGGCGACCTGGTCGACGAACATGGGCCTGAGCAGCACGTTCTACGGCACGTTCAAGCCGCCGATCCCGAAGCTGGCGGGCCTGCGCCACGTCGTGTCGCCGAGCGTCTCGGTGAACTACAGCCCGGCGTTCCCGTCGCTGCAGTACCGCGACTCGACCGGCACGCTGCGGAACCGCTTCAACAGCTTCGGCGGCATCGGCGTCTCGGGCTTCAAGAGCGCGTTCCTGCAGTTCGGTCTCGACCAGCGCTTCCAGGTGAAGATCAAGGACGGCGACAAGGTCACGCGCCTCGACAACCTGGTGAGCTGGACCACGAGCGGCTCGTACGACTTCCTGTGGAACGAGCGCCACGCCCCGGGCAGCCACGCGCTGAGCCCGCTCAGCAGCTCGATGCTGTTCCAGCCGCCCGGGCTCGCCTCCGGCAGCCTGTACGGGACCGTCGACGTGTACCAGGGCCGGCCGCTGCGCACGCTCGGGTACAACGTCGGCGTGAACCTCTCGAACACCGGCGCGGGGCGGCAGCCGGCGGCGCTCGCCGTGGACCAGTCGGTCCACAAGGACGACCTCGAGCCCACCGCGGACTTCGCCGAGACGTGGCGGCTCTCGCTCGCCTATTCGTACAGCGGCGGCTACGCGGGGCCGTCGTGGGCCTCGCAGAAGTCGGCGAACGCCGTCCTCTCGTACGAGCTGTCGCCGAACTGGCGGCTGGACTACTCGACCGCCCTCGACCTCTCGCGCAAGCAGCAGCTGACGCAGCGCTTCAGCCTCACGCGCCGCCTGCACTGCTGGGACGCCGTGTTCACGCGCTCCTTCACGCCCGGCGGCCAGGCCGAGTACTACTTCCGGCTCGGCGTGCGCGACCAGAAGGAGATCTACTACGAGCGCGGCACGCGCGTGCAGAGCCTCGGTGGGATCCAGTAGCGGGCCGCGCGTGCGCGTCGCGTGCGACGCGTGCGGCGCGTGCGCCTGGATCGGGCCCGGCGGCGGCGGGACCGACGCGTGGTGCGAGGCCTGCCAGCGCCCCGCGCGCCTCGCGGGCGACGGCGCGGCCACGTGCCCGGAGTGCGGCGGTGCGCTCGCGACCTCGCCCCCGGGATTCCCGGAGCTGTGGGGCCGCCTGCAGCACCTGGACGCCGTGCTCGCCGGCTGGTGCGGCGACGCGGCGCCGCTGCTCGCGATCCTGCCCGACCGCCCGCGCTTCCTGACCGACCTGGACCCGCCCGCGGCCGAACCCGGCGATCCGCCGGCGCTGGCCGCAGTGCTCGCCGAGGCGGCGCGCGGCGCGTGGTCGGCGGTGCTGGCGGCGCCGCCCGTCGGCGACGCGCGCGCGCAC
>CAZIXL010000130.1:0-7496 GCA_964542885.1 uncultured bacterium | reverse complement strand
TGCAGGCCCGCACCGGCGCCCATCTGGTCGAGCGTCCGCCCGAGCGCGCCGGCGAGCACGCCGAGCACGACGTACGAGAACAGCCGGCCCAGGTTGTAGGCCACGTGCGCGAGTGCCTGCCCGCGGCCGCCCTGCGCCGAGTAGAAGCACACGAAGCCGCCGCACATGCCGGCGCAGTGCGGGCTGCCGAGCAGGCTCGCGACGAGCACCGAGCCGGCCAGCGCCATCATCGCGCCGGCCCCCGGGCCGCGTCGCGGCGCAGGTCGGCCAGGAACTCGGCCCCCTGCCGCTTCGCCGTGAGGCGCAGCTCCCACATGCCCGGCCGGTCGAGCGGCGCGTCGGCCTCGTACACGCCCGGCCCCGTCTCGGGCAGGTCGGCGCCCGGGTGGCGCGAGCCGTCCAGGTTGTGCACGGCCTCGAGCGCCATCGCGGCGCCCGTGACCGGCGCCCCGGTCGAGTCGGTGAGCGTCACACGCACGTGCGCGCGCGCGCCGTCGGTGGCGCCGATCGTCGCGTCGGCCGTCCAGCCGAGCGCGTCGCTGCGCGCCCGCCGCACGAGCGTCGAGTCCCACTCCACGGCCTTGCGGTAGTAGTCGGGCTCGATCACGGCGCCGTTCGGGTCGTTCGCCGCGAAGATCATCCACACGTTCACCCCGACGGTCGCCGCGAGCACCAGCACCACGGCCAGGGGCCACATCGTCGCCGGCTTCATCGTTCGCCCTCCGCTTCGTGCCCGTCGTGCGACTCGTGCCCGTCCGCCTCCTCGGCCTCCGGACCCGGCATGCGATAGAGGAAGTTGCGGCCGAAGCGCTCGCCGTCCTCGACGCGGAACAGGACGGTCCGCTCACCTTCGCGGAAATCGCGGCGCGGCGACACCACGAAGACGGTGGCCGTGCCGATCTCGCCGCTGCCGACCGGGAACGGGTTGATCGGCGCGATCAGGTTGGCGTCGGGCGCGCCCACGAGCGAGAGCCGGTAGTGGCGCACGTCGTGGTTGCGGTTCGCGAGGCGCAGGCGCACCTGGTTCACGACGGTGCTGTCGTTCTCGAGCGTGTAGGGCGCCCCGGTCCCGCGCAGCACGGTGACCTCGGTGGTCGCGCGGTAGGCGAGGAAGAACAGGAACAGCCCGAACACGATCGCGAACGCGACCGGGTACAGGAACACGCGCAGGCGCAGGCCCCGCGGGCCGCTCCGCTCGAGGCCGTTCCGGCTCGTGTAGCGGATGAGCCCCTTCGGGCGCCCGATGCGCGACATGACCGCGTCGCACGCGTCGATGCACTGCGTGCAGTGCACGCACTCCATCTGCAGGCCGTCGCGGATGTCGATGCCGGTCGGGCACGCGAGCACGCACAACTCGCAGTTGATGCAGTCGCCCGCGTCGGCCGGCCGGTCGGTCAGGCCGCGCATGCGCGGCTCGCCGCGCTTCGGGTCGTAGCCGACCATCATCGTGCGGCGGTCGAACATCACCGTCTGGAGCCGGCCGTACGGGCACGCGACGAGGCACGTCTGCTCCCGGAACCAGCCGAAGTCCAGGAAGATCGCGACCGTCGTCAGCGCCATGACGAAGAACGCGACCGGGTGCTTCGCGGGCGAACCCTGCACCCAGTGCACGAGCTGGTCGATGCCGACGAAGTAGGCCAGGAAGGTGTGCGCCAGGAACATCGCCAGCAGGACGAAGATCCCGAGCTTGAGCAGCCGCCGGGGCGGCAGGCCGCCCTGCCGGTCCAGCTTCTTCGCGCCGCGCGGCCCGCCCTCGATCCAGTACTCGAGCGGGCGGAACAGGAACTCCATGTACACGGTCTGCGGGCACGCCCAGCCGCACCACACGCGGCCCCAGATCGCGGTGATGAAGAAGATCGCGATCCCCAGGCTCAGCATGAGCAGCATGAACAGCAGCGTCTCGGTCGGCAGGAACGTCGTGCCGAACAGCGTGAACTCGCGGCGCGGCAGGTCGAGCAGGATCGTCGGCTTGCCGTTGATCTGCAGGTAGGGCAGCGCGAAGAACACCAGCATCAACACGTACGCCAGCGTCCGTCGCTGGCCCCACCACGCGCCTTCGGCGACACGCGGACGGATCCACCGGCGGGTTCCGTCCGCGTTGAGCGTCGAAAGGACGCGCTCGGGGGCCTGCACCGGCTGCGAATGCTCCGACATGCCTCTCTCCTGCGCGGCCTGGGGAATCGGTTCCGGGTCGTCCGCTACTTCGCCGCTCCGGCTGCCGGCGGGGCCGCCGCGTCGCCCGCGGCGGGCGCGCCGACGACGTCACCCTGCGGCGCCTTCGGCGTCGCCGGCTTCGTGCCGTGCAGGGTCGTCACGTAGGCCGCCACCTGCGCGACCTGCTCGGGCGTCAGCACCGAGCTCCACGTGGGCATGCCCTTGTCGGGTACGCCGTTCGTGATCGTGGTCATGATGTCCTTGTGCGTGTTGCCGTGGATCCAGTGGTCGTCGGTCAGGTTCGGGCCGATGCTGCCGCCGCCGTCGGCGAGGTGGCAGGGTGCGCACGTGGACGCGAACGTGGCCTTGCCGGCCGCCATCGCCGCCGGGTCGCCGAGCGCCGTCGTCAGCGCGGCCGGGTCGATCGCGGCGGCCGCCTCCTTCTGCACGGCGCCGTACTTCTCGGCGGCCTGCGCCATGTCGGCCTCGTAGTTGGCGATCCGGCCCTTGCCCGAGCCGATGCCCGGCACGACGTTCAGCCAGTAGAGGACCGACCACACGACGGTCACCCAGAGGATGATCGTCCACCAGGTCGGCAGCGGATTGTCGTACTCCTGGATCTCGTCGTACTGGTGATCGAGCAGGCGGTCCTTCTCGTTCTTCTCGCTCATGACCGGGTGTCCTCCTCCGGCTGGCCGTTGGGGTCGTCGTCGAAGGGCAGGCGGCTGGCCGCGTCCATCTCGGCCTTCTGCGAAGGCCGGAACACGGTGAACAGGATGCCGAGGAACGCGATCATGAACAGGATCAGCGCGATCTCGGCGTAGCCCGCCAGCCCGGCGTGGCTCATGACGTCGGAGAGCTTCACGTCAGCGCCCTCCCGCCCCGAGGGCGCGCTGGGCGACGCCGCCCGACTTCTTGATGTCCGTGCCGAGCCGCTGCAGGTACGCGACCACGGCGGTGATCTCCTTGTCCTCGAGCCCCGCCGGCCCGCCGTCGGCGGCGATGCCGTCGGCGATCGTCTTCGCCTGCGCGCGCGCCAGCTCGGCGGCCTTCTTCTGGGTGGCCACGTCGCCGTAGGGCACGCCGAGCATCGCGAGCCCGTCCACGTGGCTCTGGATCCCCGCGAAGTCCAGCCGGTCCTTCAGCAGCTGCGGGTAGGGCGGCATGATGGATTTGGGCGTGATCGACCTGGGCTCCTGCATGTGCTTCACGTGCCAGAGGTCCGGGTACTTGCCGCCCTCGCGGGCGAGGTCGGGCCCGATGCGACGCGAGCCCCACAGGAACGGGTGCTCGTACACGAACTCGCCCGGCTTGCTGTACTCGCCGTAGCGCTCGGTCTCGTAGCGCATCGGGCGGATCATCTGCGAGTGGCAGTTGAAGCAGCCCTCGCGCTGGTAGATGTCGCGCCCGGCCAGCTCGAGCGGGGTCATGGGCTTGACCGAGGCGATCGTGGGCACGTTCGTGCGGATGAGGAACGTCGGCACGATCTCGAACAGCGACGCGACGATGACCGCGACGGCCGTCCACACGGTGAACAGCACCGGCAGCGCCTCCCAGCGGCGGTGACCCTCCCGCGAGAAGCCGGCGAACACGGCCTTGCCGAAGCTGTCGCTCTGGCGCGCGAGCGGCGGCGCCTGCACGACCGGGTCCTCGAGCTTGCCGGGGCGCGACTGCCAGGTGCGCAGCAGGTTGTAGCCGCACACCAGCACGCCGACGATGTAGAACAGGCCGCCGGTCGCGCGCACGTAGTACATCGGGATGAGCTTCATCGTGGTCTCGATGAAGTCCGGGAACTCGAGCCGGCCGGTCTGGTCGAACGCCCGCCACATGAGGCCCTGGGTGACGCCGGCGCTGTAGATCGAGACCGCGTAGAGGATCAGGCCGAAGGTCGCGAGCCAGAAGTGCAGCTCGGCGAGCTTCTGGCTGTGGAGCCTGGTCTGGAAGACGCGCGGCGCGAGCCAGTAGAGCATGCCGAACGTGAGGAAGCCGTTCCAGCCCAGGGCGCCCGTGTGCACGTGCGCGATGATCCAGTCCGTGTAGTGGGCGAGCGCGTTCACGCTCTTCACGGACAGCATCGGGCCCTCGAACGTCGACATCATGTAGGCCGTGACGGCGACCACGTAGAACTTGAGGATCGGGTCCTCGACGACCTTGTTCCACGCGCCGCGCAGCGTCAGCAGGCCGTTCACGCCGCCACCCCACGAGGGCATCCAGAGCATGACCGAGAAGACCATGCCGAGCGTCGAGGCCCACTCGGGCAGCGCCGTGTAGTGCAGGTGGTGCGGGCCGGCCCAGATGTACATGAACACCAGCGTCCAGAAGTGGAGGATGGACAGCCGGTACGAGAAGACGGGCCGGTTCGCCGCCTTGGGCATGAAGTAGTACATGAGCCCCAGGAACGGCGTCGTGAGGAAGAACGCGACGGCGTTGTGCCCGTACCACCACTGCATGAGGGCGTCCTGCACGCCGGCGTAGATCGAGTAGCTCTTCATCGGGCCGACGGGCAGCGACAGGTTGTTGAAGATGTAGAGGATCGCCACCGTGACGATCGAGGCGATGTAGAACCAGATCGCCACGTACAGGTGGCGTTCGCGCCGGCGCACCAGCGTCATGAAGAAGTTGACCGCGAACACGACCCACACGACCACGACCGCGAGGTCGATCGGCCACTCGAGCTCGGCGTACTCCTTCGACTGCGTGAAGCCGAGCGGCAGCGAGAGCGCGGCGGCGACGATGATCAGCTGCCAGCCCCAGAAGTGGACGTTGCTGAGCAGGTCCGAGTACATCCGGGCCTTCGTCAGCCGCTGCGTCGAGTAGTAGACGCCCGTGAAGATGGCGTTACCCGCGAACGCGAAGATGACGGCGTTCGTGTGCAGCGGGCGCAGGCGGCCGAACGCCAGCCATGGCGCCACGTTGAGTCCCGGGAAGGCGAGCTCCAGGGCCACGATCAGCCCCACGAGCATGCCGACCAGTCCCCAGACCCACGTCGCGACCATGAACTTCCGGGTGATCGCGTCGTCGTACCTGAAGGAGTCGAGTGTTGCGTTCATTGCGGCTCCCCTCACGAGGCTGCGGTTCTCCCGCCGAGCGGGTGTGGACGTTCGCTACCGACGTTTCGTCCCCGGCGGCTGCCCGCCCGGGAATCACGACGACGTCCCGCCCGGGCCCTCGACGCCATGACAATGCTTTGTGCAGTCAGGGCCACCGGGGATTCGGTTGGGACGTCGCGCGATCGTTCGCTTCGGTTCGTCGTGACTTCGGCAACTTGCGGGCCACGCCGCCGGAAGCTCCCGTCTTGCACGAGGTCCCGGGCGCAGGTGCCTACGGTCCAGCGAGATCGATTCCGGTCCTCACGTGCAGCGACGCATCGGTCGCGGCTCCGAAAGAAGTGAAGCGGACTGTCAGTTCGGCAGAGCCGTGACGGCTTGGCCGAAAGTTGACAGGCTGGGATCACCCTTCGGTGCGGAGCCTGCTCGCGTCGCGGCGGCCCCTTCGCGCTACGCGCCCCGGGGGACCTCGGCCTCCCGCGCGGCTCCGACCGACACGAGCGCGATCGGGACGGCCACCTCGCGCTCGATCGCCTCGAGGTAGTCGCGCGCGGCGGCCGGCAGGTCGGCCCAGCGCCTCGCCGCGGCAGTGCTCGCGCGCCAGCCGGGGAAGCGCCGCCAGACCGGGCGGCAGGAGGCCAGCGAGCGGCGCGAGGCCGGGTACTCGGCCAGCGTGCGGCCGTCGCACTCGTACGCGGTGGCGACGCGGATCTCGTCGAAGCCGTCGAGCACGTCGAGCTTGGTCACGACGAGGCTCGTGAGGCCGTTGACGCGCGCCGCGTAGCGGAGCGCGGGCAGGTCGAGCCAGCCGCAGCGGCGCGGTCGCCCGGTCGTGGCGCCGTACTCCTCGCCCGCCTCGCGCAGCCGGCCCGCCTCGTCGTCGGGCATCTCGCTCGGGAACGGCCCGTTGCCGACGCGCGTCGCGTAGGCCTTGGTCACGCCGACGACCTCGTCCACCACCGTCGGCCCCAGGCCGACGCCGAGCGGCGCGCCGGCCGCGCTGGCGGGCGACGACGTGACGAACGGGTACGTGCCGTGGTCCACGTCGAGCAGCGTGCCCTGCGCGCCCTCGAGCAGCACGCGACGGCCCGCCTCGAGCGCCGCGTGCAGCTCGGCCGAGACGTCGCAGACGAGCGGCTCGAGCCAGGCGGCGACCGGCCGCAGCGCGTCGTGCAGCGCGGCGCCGCGCATCGCCGACAGTTCCGCGGCGGCCTCGGGGAACTCCAGGCGCAGGCGCGCGAGGTTCCGGTCGGCCTGCTCGACGAAGGCGTCGCGGTCGAAGAGATCGGCGACGCGCAGGCCCGCGCGGGCGGCCTTGTCGCGATAGGCGAAGCCGATCCCCCGCCCCGTCGTGCCGATGGCGCCGGGCCCGCGCTCGACCACGGCCTCGGCCGCGCGGTGGTACGGCAGGATGAGGTGCGCGGACCCGGAGACGCCCAGTTGCTCGCGCACCGGCAGCCCGCGCGCCTCGAGCCCTTCGACCTCGGCGCGCAGGCGGTCGGCGTCGAGCACGACGCCGTTGCCGATCAGGCAGCGCCTCCCGGGATTCAGCACGCCGGACGGCACGAGGTGCAGCACGAGCGTCTCGCCGCGGTGGATGACGCTGTGCCCGGCGTTGGGTCCGCCCTGGTAGCGGGCGACCACGTCCGCGCCGGCGGCGAGCGCGTCCACGATCTTGCCCTTGCCCTCGTCACCCCACTGCGCGCCGACGACCACGGTGCACGGCATCGAACGGATCCCTCCGACCGGAATGGCGACACGGGACGTTAGCCAAGCCCCCGGGGGCTGTCCAACCCGCGGTCCTTCGCTCAGCCCTTCCGCGACTCGGGCACGATCGCGGGATTGCTGCGCAGTTCGAGCACGCCCGAGAGGAAACCGGCGCCGGCGAGCTGCACGCCGACCACCATCGCGGTCGCGCTCGGCACGAGCACGCGCATCATGGTGGCGATGTCGAGGTCGCCGAAGGACCGGCGCGCCCACACGAAGGCCGAGGCGGCGACGCCGGCGGCGCCGAGCAGGAACAGCACGCCGCCCACACCGACCGCGCGCTCGAGGGACTTGGTCTTCAGGAAGCGCTCGAAGCGCGCGCTCGTGGGCAGCACGCCCTGCGAGGTCGCGTGCTGGAACGCGAGCAGGAACGCGAGCACGGTCTGGCTGCCGATCGTCACCATCGCCCCCGCGACGAGCAGCGAGTGCACGTCGAGCCGGACGCCGAAGACGCGCACCGAGTGCACCGACAGGAGCGCCATGAGTCCGAGCCCGACGAGCAACAGCGTGGCCCCCGGATAGAGGAAC
>CAZIXL010000129.1:0-7509 GCA_964542885.1 uncultured bacterium | reverse complement strand
ATGTGGTCCGTCGTCACCGAGTCGCCGAGCATCGCCAGCACCCGCGCGCCGGCGATGTCGCCCGTCGGCTGCGGCTCCATCGTGAGGCCCTGGAAGAACGGCGGCTCGTGGATGTACGTGGACTTGCCGTCCCACGCATAGAGTTCGCCCTCGCCGACGGGGATCGCGTTCCACTTCGGATTGCCGTCGAACACGTTGCCGTAGCTCTTCTCGAACATCTCGGGCTTGACGCTCGCCGCGACCGCGTCGGCCACCTCCTTCTGCGACGGCCACACGTCGCGCAGGAAGACCGGCTTGCCGTCGCTTCCCTGCCCCAGCGGCTCGGCGTCGAAGTCGATGTCGACCGTGCCCGCGAGCGCGTACGCCACGACCAGCGGCGGCGAGGCCAGGAAGTTCGCGCGCACGTGCGGATTCACGCGGCCTTCGAAGTTGCGGTTGCCGCTCAGCACCGCCGCGGCGACGAGCTTGCCGTCCTCGACCGCCTTCGCCACCGGTTCGGGCAGCGGGCCGGAGTTGCCGATGCAGTTGTGCACACAGACCCCGCCGGCCACGAAAGCGTGAACCCCCTCCACCGTGAGGTCCCAGACGTGCCGGGGTCCGGCAGGTCGACGTTCGACGACCTGCAGCGAGAACGTGGGCAGGCTCGTCGCCTCCTTCTCGACGCAGTAGCGCTTGTCCTCGACGACGCCGGCCCGCCCTTCGAGCCTCGAGAACCAATCCCGCACACCCATGTCGGAGAGCATCTGGACCGGCGAGGGGAAACCGGCCGTGTCGCGATGAAGCGGCCGGAAACGCCGACCGTCGCCTTCCGGCAGGCGGTCGAACCGGTCGTGGCCCTCGAGCAACGAGTAGTGCGCGTGGATCGGGGGCTCGGACTCGAGCAGGACGGAAGCCGCACGCTCCCGCGCGCCGGCGAAGGAGAGTTCGGGCTCGAGTGCATGCAACTGCCGGACGGCCTCGGCCACCTGGACGCGCTGGCGGCCGATGCCCTGCACCGTTCGCCAGTAGACCGCGGCCGCGCTCGCGCGCATGGCTTTGTCCACGCAGTAGCGGAAGCCCACGCGCTCGACGAACGAGAGACCGTCCTTCAGCACGAGGCGAAGCTCCCAGCGCGGAGCGCCGTCGAGCGCCTCGGGATAGGAGGACGCCGACCGGCGCGTGGGGTACTCGTACAGACTCGCCCCCGTCGTCTCGACGCCGCAGCGGGCGAGCAGTCCCAGCACGGCCTGCAGGCACGACCGAAGCGATTCGACGTGGGGCTCGGTCGCCGTTCGCGAGAAGGCCGGCGGGACCAGGATGGCCTTGTCGTCCTCCGCCGCCATCCGCTTGAGGATCGGGGCGTGGCCGTCGGCACCGAACATGCCGCCGAGGAACTCGCGGACCAGGGCGACGGGGCATTCCGGCGCCAGCAGGAACGCCGGGAGCGCCTGCGGCTGCGACACCCGCCGGCCCGCAGTTACACCCTCGAGTGACAAGTATGCCCGCGTGAGCTCGGAGGGCAGGACGATCGTCCACTTGAGTTCGTCGTAGCGCGCGGCGGTCGGCCGGTTCCCGGTCACGAGCTCGACATCGGCCAGGATGGCGTCCCGGTCTAGGGCCTGGCCCGCGTTCATGCGCCCCTGCCCGTTCGCGCTGATGGAGCCGTCGCCGAGCAGGTGCCCGAGCAGGCGAACGAATGCCAGCGCGCGGCGCCGCTCGGTCGGCTCCGAAAGGTCGAAGCGCAGCGTCCCCGCGGAGAGCACGTAGCGCTGTTCGTCGGCGCCTGGCTCGTCGACCGGGGCCTCGAGGCCCATCACGACGCGGTCGCGTCCCGGAACGAGTTCGTCGGCGCGCACCCACTCGCCGTCGGACCGAAGCAGGCGATGGTCCGGCGTGCACACGAGCTGTCGGCCGTCCTGGAGCGAAAGCGTGACGCACTCGCGCACGCCCTGGTCGAGGTGCGCCGACTGGATCGCGGGCGTGAGGCCCGCATTCGCATCGGGCCCCATCACACGCGTGCCCACCGCGTCCCTGAGCTGCTCGATCGGCCGGGAGAGGCCGTCGCCGAGCAGGACCGGCGTACCCTCGGCGATGCACGTGGTGCAGCCGTAGCCCACGACCGCGAAGCCCAGGTCCTCGAGCGACTTCATCGTGCCCGAGGCGTTCAGGTACTCGGTCACGACCTTGGAGCCGGGCGCGAGGCTGGTCTTCACGAACGGCTTCGGCTTGAGGCCCTTCGCGGCCGCCTTCTTCGCGAGCAGGCCCGCGCCGATCATGACCGACGGGTTCGACGTGTTCGTGCACGACGTGATCGCCGCGATCACCACCGCGCCGTGGGCGATCGTGCTGGTCGTGCCGTTCTTCACCTGCGCGGTGCTCGCGATTTCGGCGTCGCCGAGCCCGAAGCCGCGCTCCTTGACCGGCGCGCCGAGCCCCTTGCGGAACGCGGGCTTCATCTCGCGCAGCGCGACGCGGTCCTGCGGGCGCTTGGGACCCGCGAGGCTGGCCTCGACGGTGGCGAGGTCCAGCTCCAGCGTGTCGGTGAACGCCGGCTCCGGCGTCGCGTCGGTACGGAAGAGGCCCTGCTCCTTCGCGTACGCCTCGGTCAGCTTCGCGGCCGCGGTGCGGCCCGTGCGCTCGAGGTAGCGCAGCGTCTCGGCGTCGACCGGGAAGAAGCCCATCGTGGCGCCGTACTCGGGCGCCATGTTCGCGATGGTGGCGCGGTCGGGCAGCGCCATGGCCGACAGGCCGGGCCCGAAGAACTCGACGAACTTGTCGACCACGCCCTTCCTACGGAGCATCTGGGTGACCGTGAGCACGAGGTCGGTCGCGGTGACGCCGTCGCGCAGCTGGCCGGTGAGCTTGAAGCCGATCACCTGCGGCGTGAGCAGGTAGAGCGGCTGGCCCAGCATGACGGCCTCGGCCTCGATGCCGCCCACGCCCCAGCCGACCACGCCCAGGCCGTTGATCATCGTCGTGTGCGAGTCGGTGCCGACGAGCGAATCCGGGTACGCCCACGTCTCGGCGCCCACCGTCGAGGTGAGCACGCCCTGCGCGAGGTATTCGAGGTTCACCTGGTGCACGATGCCCGTCGCAGGCGGCACCACGCGGAAGTTCGAGAACGCCTTCTGCCCCCAGCGCAGGAACTCGTACCGCTCGCGGTTGCGCTCGAACTCGATCTCGGCGTTGCGCTCCAGTGCGAGCACGTTGCCGAACACGTCGACCTGCACCGAGTGGTCGATCACCAGGTCCACGGGGACGAGCGGGTTGATCTTCTTCGGGTCGGCCCCGAGGCGCTTGACCGCGTCGCGCATGGCGGCGAGGTCCACCACGCACGGGACGCCGGTGAAGTCCTGCAGGATCACGCGCGCCGGCTTGAACGGCAGCTCGGCGGGCGCGGCGTCGGGCGCCCAGGCCGCGAGGCGCTTCACGTCGTCCTGCGTGACCTGGTAGTCGTCGCACGACCGCAGCGCGGCTTCGAGCAGCACGCGGATCGAGAACGGCAGCTTGTCGATGGAGGCACCGAGCTTCGAGGCGAGACGATCGAGCCGGTGGACGACGACCGCGCCGGAGGGAGGCTGCAGGGTGGCGCGGGTTCCGAATGCATCGCGGAGAGAGGCGTTCATCACGCGTCCTTTCCGATGGGCGGCACACAGGTCCGCCGTGGAGAACGGAGGCCACACAGGGGCCTCGGTGAACGGGGTCCAGTCTAATCCATCGGCGGAACCGCGGCCACGGCTGAGCCCCGGGATTCGGGACGCCGTTCGAAAGGATGGACGTGCCGTCCGGCGCGCCGGGCAGCCTACATCAGCTCGCGCAGCCGGGCGTAGCCCGAACGACTCACGGGCAATTGCCGGCCGTCGTGGAGGATGGCCACCCGGCTGTCCTTGGCGTACAGCTCGAGCCGGGCGATGCGCTCGACGTTGACCACGTAGGAGCGGTGCGTGCGGACGAATCGCGCCGGGTCGAGGCCCTCGGCGAGGTCGGCGAGCGCCTCGTGCTTGAGCCAGGTCTTGCCCTCGGCGTGGATCGCCACGTAGTCGTCCTGCGCCTCGACGTAGTCGAGCCGCTCGAGCGGGATCACGTGCACCTTCGCGCCGTCGCGCACGAGCAGGCGCTCCAGGTGCTGCCCGGGCGGCCGCGCCGCCGCCGCGAGCTTCGCGGGCGCGGGCGCCGGCGATGCGGGCGCCGCCAGCCGCTCGCGCACGCGCGCGAGCGCCTCGGCGAGCCGTTCGCGGCCGAACGGCTTGAGCAGGTAGTCCACCGCGTGCACTTCGAACGCCTTGAGCGCGAACTCGTCGTAGGCGGTGCAGAAGACGACGGCCGGCGGGTCGTCGAGCAGCTCGAGCACCTCGAAGCCGTCCAGCTTGGGCATCTGCACGTCGAGGAAGACCAGGTCGGGCTTCGACTCGCCGATCGCCTTCACGGCCTCGAAGCCGTTCGCGCACTCCCCCGTCACCTCCAGCCCGGGCTCGGCGCCCAGGTACTCGCGCAGCAGCGCCCGCGCAGGCGCCTCGTCGTCCACGATCAGCACGCGCAGCGCGCGGGGATCAGCCACGGCGAACCTCCCCGTCGCCCGCCTCGACGGCGGGCATGGTGAGCGTGACGCGGAACATCTCGTCGTCGCGCACGGCCTCGAGGCGCGCCTCGCGTGCCCCGTACACGTCGAGCCTGCGACGCACGTTCTGCAGCCCGAGCCCCGAGCCCCGGCGCGAAGGCGCCTCGTCGTCGAACGGGTTCTCGACCACGATGCGCAGCAGCGCACCGTCGCGCTGCGCGTCGACCACGATGGTGCCGCCGTCCACCCGGTCGGCGACGCCGTGCTTGACCGCGTTCTCGACCAGCGGCTGCAGGAGCAGCGGCGGCACGATGCACTGGCCGGCGCCCGGCCCGACGCGGCGGTCGAACCCGAGGCGCGCGCCGAAGCGCACCTGCTCGATCGCGAGGTAGCGGTCCACCAGCTCGAGCTCCTCGCCCAGCGTGACGGCGTCGCGCGCGCCGAGCGCCAGCGTCCGCCGCAGGAAGTCGCCGAGGCGCTCGCACATGCGGCGCGCGCCCTCGGGATCCGAGCCCACCAGGGCCGCGATCGAGTTGAGGCTGTTGAACAGGAAGTGGGGATTGAGCTGGGCGCGGAGCGCGCGCAGCTCGGCCTCGCGGGCGGAGACCTGGGTCTCGAGCATGCGCCGCTCGGCGGCATGCGAAGCCTCGAAGGCGAGGAACAGGTAGTGGACGACCGCCGACAGCAGGTAGAGCGGGATGCCGGCCACGAAGAGCAGCGCCAGCTCGGTGAAGGTCTCGCCCTGCCCCGGCCCGTGTCCCGTCAGGCGGTGGAGGACCACGGCCCACACCGCCGCCAGCGCGGTCCAGGCGGCGCTCGCCTGCAGCGCGGCGCCGACCTGCGAGGTGACGACGGCCGGGAGCGGGCGCCCGCCGGTCAGCGGGTTGGCGCGGCACACCCACCACGCCGACATCACGACGAAGCCGTAGAGCAGCGACAGCGGCACGGCGAACGCGTGCGCGCTCGCCGGCTCCTGCGGCGCCACGGCGCGCACGACCAGCGCCAGCGGCAGCCCCGCGAACAGCCAGAGCAGCACGTAGAGCGCGAGCCGGATGCGATGCCGGAAGAGCGGGTGCACGGCCTACTCGGGGTTCACCGGGGGCTGTTCGCCCCTGGTGTCGTACTCGCGCCGGACGTGCACGCCCGTCGGTCCCACGCGCACTTCCTTGCGCACGACGCGGCCGTGCTCGTCGATCTCCTCGGTGCGCACGCGCCGGCTGCGGCGGCCGGTCTCGAACACGAACCCGCTGCGCGAGGACTGGTCGAGCGGCGAGTTCTTCACCTCGACGCCGCCCATGAGGGCGAAGCCGCGTACGACGAGCGTGCCCACCGGCTCGACGCCCGGCGCGAGCCGCGCGCTGGTCTCGACGCCGGCCATGATCGGCGTGGCCTCCAGCTCGACGCGCCAATTCTCGGGCACGCCGATCTCGATGCCGCCCCAGACCACGAACACGTCGAGGACCGCCCGCCCGCCCTCGGGCCGGGCCTCGTCCAGGTCCAGCTCGATGCCGCCCATGACGGCGCTCAGGTCGCCGCCGCGGAACGATTGCGACGCGTTGCGACGCTTGACGCCCGCCATGACGGCGAACGAGCGCACGTAGTCGTCGGTGTCCGAGGCCGCGCCCGAGCCGTCGCCCGAGGCCCGCAGCGCGCGCATCGTGAGCATGATGCCCATGAAGATGAAGAGCAGCGGCCAGACGATCGTGAAGCTCACGTGCACGAAGTCGAGCTCGCCGAGCAGCAGCAGCCCGCCCACGATCGTGAGGAACCCGCCGAACGCGCGCTGCCGGTCCATGCCGATGCCGGTCAACTTCATGAGCCCGACCGCAACGAGCAGCGTGGGCCACCAGCGCACGATCCGGCTGGCGTCCGTGAGCCCGAGGTTGTCGAGCGTCCACAACACGCCCAGCGCGGCCAGGGCGAGCCCCACGACGAGCCTGCCGCTGAGGGGACTAACGCGCTCGTCCATGATCGATCTCCCATTCGGTGGCGGCGGCCGGCTGCGGCTCGCGCGCCATCCACGTCATGAAGGCCCAGCCGAGCAACGCCGCGGATCCGAGGATCCACAGCGGGCCCAGCACCAGCACGGCCGCCTTGAGGACCGCCGCCACGATCGACGCCGCGTCGGGCAGGCGCTTCCAGGGCACGAAAGCCAGCAGCACGCAGTTCTGGACGACCAGCCAGAGCGTGCAGATCGCGAGCGCGGTCTCCCGCGCGCGCCGCAGCGCCGGCGCCGAGGAACGAGTCCGGTCAGCCATCGATCCGCACCTCCCTCACGTCGTCGTCGCGACGGCGCGAGCCGGCGGCGATCGAGCGGACGACCATGCCCATGCCGGCGGCGACGAGGGCGAGCGGCCAGCTGTTCCGCCAGCTGAGGCCCCACACGTCGTTCGCGGCGATGAAGAACCAGCCGCCGAAGAGCATCGTCGAGACCCCGTCCCCGATGCGCTTGGGGGTCGGGCGGGTCACGATCTGCGCGATCCCGACCCCGACGATGAGCAGCGGCCACCAGCTGTGCCACCACGCGAACGGCATGAGGCCGAGGTACTGGAGCAGGATCACGGAGCCCATGAGCACCAGGCCGATGCCCCAGACCATTCCGCCGACCCTGTCCTCGTCGCTCCGATAGCGTCCCATCTGCTGCTGCCTCCTTCCGAAGGTTCGCTTCGCCACCGCGGCGCTGCTGCCTTCGACACGGGGGAAGTTACGGACGCTGGCGCGGCACGGCGCGCCGGTTTCGGCGAACGGCGGCGGGCGGGCGGTGAACGGTGGTGCCGCGCCCCTCGCCGGCGGTCGCCCGGCGGGCTCAGCCGCCCGGCGGCGGCCCGGCCACCCCGGCGCGGCGCCGGCGCAGCGCGAGCATGAGCGTTCCGCCGGCCGTCGCGAGCGCGAAGGCGAACCACTGGATCGCGTACGACAGGTGCATGTTCTCATCGAGCAGCGGCGGGCCGCTGCGCACGGGCGAGTCGGGC
>CAZIXL010000128.1:3541-7512 GCA_964542885.1 uncultured bacterium | reverse complement strand
AGGCCACGCAGCGGCTGGCGCGTCTCGGGCCCGGCCGCGGCCGCGGCGGCCGCGCTCGCCGCCGGCGCGCCGCCCGCCGCCGCCTTCACGTCGTCGGCGGTGATGCGGCCGCCGGGGCCGGTGCCCTTCACGGCCTCGAGCGCGACGCCCAGCTCCTTCGCGAGCGCGCGCACCGCCGGTGTGGCTTCGACCTTCGCGCCGGCCGCCGCCGGGGCGGGGGAGGACGGCGCGGGCGCCGCCGCCGCGGGAGCCGCGTGCGCGGGCGCTGCCGCGGGCGCCGCCGCCGCGCCGCCGGCCACCGCGATCGACACGATCACGGTGCCCACGGGCACCATCGCGCCTTCCTCGACGTGGATCGCCTCGACCGTGCCCGTGCGCGGCGAGGGGATCTCGACGCTCGCCTTGTCGGTCATCACCTCGACCAGCGGCTGGTCCTCGCGCACGGCCTCGCCGGCGCTCACGAGCCAGCGCACGATCTCGCCTTCGGCCACTCCCTCGCCGATGTCGGGCAGCTTCACGTCGTAGGCCATGGGTTCCTCGGGAGGCGCGCGGCGAAGCGCCGCGCGTCAGTAGCTCAGCGCGTGCTCGATCGCCGCGAAGACGCGCTTCGCGTCGGGCAGGTAGGTGTGCTCGAGCGTGAACGGGAACGGCGTGTCGTAACCGGTCACGCGCAGCACCGGCGCCTGCAGCGACGTGAGCGCCTGCTCGGCCACGATCGCCGACAACTCGGCGCCGTATCCGCACGTGCGCGGCGCCTCGTGCACGATCACCACGCGGCCGGTCTTGCGGACGCTCGCCAGCACCGCCTCGGTGTCGAGCGGCACGAGCGTGCGCAGGTCCAGCACCTCGACCGACCAACCGTGCGGCTCGGCCATCGTCGCGGCCTCGAGCGCGACCGGCACCATGGCGCCGTACGCGAGCACGGTCACCTGTGCGCCTTCGCGCGCGACGCGCGCCTTGCCGATCGGGGTCGTGTAGCGCCCCTCGGCGACGTCCTCCTTGAGCGTGCGGTAGAGCCGCTTGGGCTCGAGGAAGATCACCGGGTCGTCGCCCGCGAGCGCGGCGAGCAGCAGGCCCTTGGCGTCCGACGGCGTCGAGGGGATCACGACCGTGAGCCCGGTCGTGTGGCAGAAGTAGGCCTCGGGGCTCTGCGAGTGGTAGAGCCCGCCGCGGATGCCGCCGCCGTAGGGGGCGCGCACGACCACGGGACAGGCGTACTGCCCGGCCGAGCGCCAGCGCATCTTGGCCAGCTCGCTCACGATCTGGTCGAAGGCGGGATAGATGAAGTCCACGAACTGGATCTCGGCGACGGGCTTGAGCCCGTAGAGCGCCATGCCGATCGCCCCGCCGACGATGCCGTTCTCGGCGAGCGGCGTGTCGGCGACACGCTCGGGCCCGAACTCGGCCTGCAGGCCCTCGGTCACGCGGAACACGCCGCCGTTCAGTCCCACGTCCTCGCCGAGCACCACCACGCGGGGATCCTCGCGCAGGGACAGGCGCAGCGCGTCGGTGATGGCCTGGACCATCGTCATCTGGGGCATGGAGGTCTCCGGGAGGGAAGGGCGAGGCGGGGAACCTAGCGGAGGCCCGAAGCACGCGGCAAGCGACGCCTTCCGGGCGCGTCGGGCGCGAGAAATTAGGCTGGACAAAGAACACATTTAGCCTTATCTAATAGGCGATCCGTCGGCCGGAGCCCCGGCCGCACCCGAGGCGCCCGAACGTGAACCACGATCGATCCCTTCCCGAAGTCCACGGTTCCGTCGCGATCCCGCAGGCGGGGAACTGGCTGCGGCGCCTGCTGGCGTTCGCCGGTCCGGCCTACCTCGTCAGCGTCGGCTACATGGACCCGGGCAACTGGGCCACCGATCTCGCGGGCGGCTCGCAGTTCGGCTACCGCCTCGTGTGGGTGCTCGTGATGAGCAACGCGATGGCGGTGCTGCTGCAGACGCTCTCGGCCCGCCTCGGCGTGGTGACCGGGCGCGACCTCGCGCAGGCGTGCCGCGACGCCTACCCGCGCGCCGTGGTCGTGCCGCTCTGGATCCTGTGCGAGCTGGCGATCGTCGCGTGCGACCTGGCCGAGGTGCTCGGCGCCGCGATCGGCCTCAAGCTGCTCACCGGCCTGCCCATCCTGTGGGGCGTCGGGATCACCGCGCTCGACGTGCTGCTGCTGCTCGCGCTCTCGCGCTTCGGCATGCGCATGCTCGAGGCCGTGATCATCACCCTCGTCGGCACGATCGGCGTGTGCTTCGGCATCGAGATGCTGCTGTCGCGCCCCGACCTGCCCGCGATTCTCGCGTCGGTCGTACCGCGCGACGCGGCGGGTCAGCCCAGCCTGTTCGCCGCGGGCCCCTCGGGACTGTCGTTCCTGGGGCTTCAGGACTCCTCGCTCTACATCGCCATGGGCATGCTCGGCGCCACGGTCATGCCGCACAACCTCTACCTGCACAGCTCGCTCGTGCAGAGCCGCGCCAGCGCCGCGACCGTCGAGGGCAAGCGCGAGGCGTGCCGCATGAACCTGGTCGACACGGTGATCGCGCTCAACGCCGCGCTGTTCGTGAACGGTGCCATCCTCGTGCTGGCGGCGGCCACGTTCCACGGCTCGGGGCACACGGGCGTCGCCGGGCTCGAGGAGGCGCACGCACTGCTCGCGCCGCTGCTCGGCACCTCGCTCGCCTCGACCGTGTTCGCCGTCGCGCTCTTGAGCGCCGGCCAGTCGAGCACGATCACCGGCACGCTCGCGGGCCAGATCGTGATGGAGGGCTTCGTCCGCATCCGCGTGCGCCCGTGGCTGCGCCGGCTCATCAGCCGCGGGCTCGCGATCGTCCCCGCCGCGCTCGTGATCGGCCTCCAGGGCGAGAAGTCCGTCGACGGCCTGCTCGTGCTCTCGCAGGTGGTGCTCAGCATGCAGCTCTCGTTCGCGGTGATCCCGCTCATCGCGTTCACGAGCGACCGGCGGAGGATGGGCACGTTCACGAACCCCGCGTGGGTCACGGTGCTGGCGCTCCTCACCGCCGGCATCATCGTGGTGCTGAACGGCAAGCTGGTCGTGGACACCGTGGCCGGGTGGGCCGCCGCCTCGCCGGGGGCGTGGTGGGTGTGGGGCCTGGTCGTGCCGCTCGCCGCCGCGCTCGGCGTGCTGCTGGCCTACGTCTCGCTCGCGCCGCTGCTCGAACGCCGCTGGCCCTCGCTCGTGCCGGGCGCTGCCGGCGCGCTGCAGGCGGCCGGCTCGCGCGTGCGCGGCGGGTTGCCGATCCCCGCGACGGCCGCCGCCCGCGCGCACCCGCTTCCCGCGCTGCCGCCGGGCACCTACCGGCGCATCGCCGTCGCGCTCGAGATGGGCCGCGCGGACGCACGCGTGCTCGAGTTCCTGCGCTCGCTCGCGCTGGCGCCGGGCACGCAGGTCGTGCTCGTGCACGTCGTCGAGTCGGCCGCCAGCCGCTTCCTGGGCCCGCAGACCCGCGACGAGGAGAGCCGCGAGGACGAGGCCGCGCTGCTCGCCATCGCGAGCGAGTTCGCCGACCGCGGGCTCGACACGCGCGTCGCCCTGGGCCACGGCAACGCCACGACCGAGATCGCGAGACTCGTGAAGGAAACCGGAGCCGACCTGCTCGTGACCGGCTCGCACGGCCACGCGGGCCTGCGCGACGTGATCTACGGCGCCACGGTCTCGGGCGTCCGCCACCTCGTGGCATGCCCCGTGCTCACGGTGCCTCCAGCGCCGCGCGACTGAGCGGCGCCGGTCCTGCGCTTCGCGCACGGCTCCGCCGGGAGCCGCAACGGTCGCTCGCCCCGTGCCGAATCCGCGCAAGTCCACTAGTATGCGCGCCGGTTCGCCCCCCGCGGCCGCCGGCCGCACCGATGCATGCACTCACCGGACCTTCGAATCGTGAGCGAGAAGATCTACTTCGGACGTTTGCAGGCGACGGTCGCCGAAGTCGTGGACGCCGGCGACCTGCTTCCCGAGTTCGAGC